>JAFTEG010000287.1 GCA_017453765.1 Selenomonadaceae bacterium | reverse complement strand
CGTCCACGTTTTACGTTGCGGTAATTTATGCGTTACTGCCGCGATTAACCGTTACGGTAGAGTTAATGTTACGAATCGACGCTGGTTAATGCCGCTCTTAAATTTGAATTTTATCGCGTTGACTTTATTCAACAGCCCCTAACCTTCCAAGCCGTAACATTTTCGTATGACGTCACGAATAAAGTACGCCGTCAAAATCATCAGTGACGGAAACAGTAAACCCAAGTCGCGCAGTTCGCCCGGCAGTACGAACATAAAGTACAGAGCGCCGTTAATGACAAGCGCAATTTTTACGTGCAATTTCCATTCGTCGCTTAAAAACTTCCACGCCGTCCTGCCAATCCATACGACGTAGATTATGTGCGTGATGAGCATTCGTGACGGCAGGGCGATGCCGTAAATTGAATCCGTAATGAAGTAGGAGTTAATGCGGAAAAAGTCCTGCGCGTGGTCAATGATTCGCCAATCCGCCATTGCGCCGGTATTTTCGGCGAATCTCGAAAGTACAAATAAATAGGTCACGCCTGCGATAAACATTGCGCCTAAAATGTACGCGGCAGATTTTTTCAAGTCAAGACTTTGCCGTACGAAGGGGAAAAGCGTCGGCAGGAAAAAGAAAAATGTTTCCTTGTTAAGCTCGGCTATCGGCGTCAAAATTAAAAGCGCGATTAGCCGTCCGCTTAGCGCCAAACGTACGGCAAGGAAGAATGCCAAAAACTCGGGGAAGTCATAAAAATAGCCGCCTAAAACTTCAATGTACGGTATGATTAGACCGAATAACAGCGCGGCTAGAGTCCCTGCAACTTTATCGCCGGTGACTTCGCATAGGATTGACCGCAGTACCCATATCAGCGCGAACAGGCTTAGAAATGCGAAAATTACCGTCAAATAGTATTCGACGACGTATTTAGGCGGTACTTCAGCCTGCGCGTATTTTTTTTCAATTTCACGGCGTTCAATCAGCCGTTTAGCCAATTTTTCCTTCGCGTCGGCAGGTATCGCACTTGCCACCGTTTTTGCAAGGTTGGGAATTAAAACGCGGTGAGCAAATGGACGTTTCGCCGTGCCTTCCATGTATGCTTCCAAGCCGAAATTCGGATCGCCGTCGCGCAGAGCCCACTTTAGAAAAAAGCCGTTAAACCCTGCGGCAGTGACCGTCAGCACGAGGAATATCAGCATAAATTTTTTTATAATCTTGTCAAATTTATCTTTGTTAAACGTCATACTTCCATTTCTTCCATAAAAAATTTTAGATCACTGGTTGGCTAGCCGTTTAGACCCAAATTAACCAACTCCCTATCGATCTAACGATCTAGCGATCTAGCGATCTATTCCCCCTTTCCGATTAGTCGGTAAAAAGCCCTTTAAGCTTGTCGAGAAAAGATTTCTTTTCGGGATTATTCTCCACGTCATTGCCGCCGGATTCAAAATCTTGAAGTAACTTTTTCTGCCGCGCAGAAAGATTTTTAGGCGTCAACACCTTGACTTTAACGAGTTCATCGCCCCTGCCTTCGCCGCGAAAACGCGGAATGCCCTTGCCGCGAATTTTGAACACGGTGCCGGACTGAGTACCTTCGGGGATGGTCACTTCAATTTTGCCGTCAATGGTAGGCGCCTCAACCTTCGCGCCGAGTGCCGCCTGCACAAAGCTGATAGGTACTTCGCAATGAACGGTTGTACCGTCACGCGTGAAAATCGGATGCGGCTTGATGTTAATGTAAATGTACAAATCGCCTGCGGGACCGCCGCGCTCGCCACTTTGTCCGCCGTTAGCAATGCGAAGGCGCGTACCGTTATCGACGCCTTGCGGCACGTTGACTTCAATTTCACGTTCAATGCGAACTTTGCCGTTGCCGTGACAGTGGTTGCAGGGATTTTTAATAATCGTACCCTTGCCGTGACAACGTTCGCAAGGTCGAGTTGCAGAAACAACGCCGAAAGGCATACGAGTGGTAGTCTGCCGCGTGCCGGTACCTTTACAATCGGGACAAGTTTCAGGCGACGTACCCTTAGCCGCGCCACTGCCGCCGCACTCTTCGCAGTTTTCAAGACGCGGAACTTTAATATTCATTTTCTTGCCAAATGCCGCCTCTTCAAAGCTTACTTGTAAATCGTAGCGTAAGTCGGCGCCTTTTTCCGGTCCCTGCGGTTTTGTACGCGCACGACTTCTGCCGCCGAAAAGATCCTCGAAAATATCTTCAAAGCCAAAACCGCCGCCGCTTGCACGTCCGAAAATATCTCCCATATCAAAACCGCCGAAACCGCCGCCGGGACGTCCGCCGCCTGCACCTGCGCCAACTCCCGCGTGTCCGAATTGGTCATACTGCGCACGCTTTTCTTTATCTCCCAATACGTCATATGCCGCGTTGAGCTCCTTCATTTTCGCTTCGGCATTTTTATCGTCGGGATTTAAATCGGGGTGGTATTTTTTCGCCAGCTTTTTATAAGCCTTTTTTATTTCATCGTCCGTCGCATTTTTATTTAAGCCTAAAACTTCGTAGTAATCTCTTTGAGCCATGTTATCACCTTTCACTAAACTTTAATCAATGGCATTGCATATTATAAGAAAAAAATTATATTTATCAAGCGTTCATCTTGAACTAATTCCACGAATGTTATAAAATTAGATAAATTATTGCTAAATATTTTGGAGGAGGAGAAAAAGGATGTCTAATCAGAAACTTTTTTTGGAGTTGGCAAATCCGGATGAAAACGGATACAGTCGTTGGGTAGATGTGGAAGAATTTACCGACGATTATCAAAGTTTAAAACTCGGAAATGGATTATCGTGGGCTAGAGCAGGTTCATCTTTGGACAAAGACTTTTATATAGAATTGGATCGCAGTAAATCGCCCGGTAACCGCATAGACAGAATACGACTTGCAGGATATAAACATAATGAATAATCTGTATTGATTGTAAAAATCAAAATGATAATTGAGAGTTTAAGGGGACTTAAGCTCTTTTTTTATCGTCACTAAAAAATTTTCTTGAATACAAAAATATATTCGTGCTTGAAAATATAAAAATCACTCTTAAGCGCACGATAACGCCAAATTGCCTGCTGATTCGCCTTGCCCTTTGTTTCGCCGAAATTTTTAACTATAACCGCCTTCAGCAAAAATCCTCTCTCCAAAAATAAATTCATACAATGAAAGCCGAGCGGTACAACTTGACTGTTCGCGTACTTGTCGCCTATGACTACCGCGCAGTATCTATTTTTTTCCAAAACCGCCGTAGTGTTGTCGATAACCTTGCCGAAAGAGTTTTGAAAATCTGCAAGATTGCCGCAATTAGATAAATCGTAGGGATTGTCGGAAAATTTTATTATGTCCCAGTACGGCGGGTGAAAAATTACGAACTGCACTTTTTCAATGTCGGCGGAATCAAGCACCGGTTTTAAATCTGCCGTCGCACTGTCAGCGCAAATTTGAATTGTCCGTGACTCACCGTTTTTTTCAGCGTCAATCCTCTGCGCGGCTTTTTCTAAAACTTCCTGCTGTAACTCAATGCCGATAGCATTTCTTTTCATACGTTGCGCCTCAATTAAAGAAGTTCCACTCCCCATAAAGGGATCCAAAATCCAATCGCCTTGTTTCGTGTAACGGCTGAATAATTGGTGCGGAATTTGCGGCACAAAATTTCCATGATAATCGCCCATATGGACGCCGGAATTGTCGCGCTTGTCAATAATCCACAAAGAATCTGTTTCAATGTCTGCGTATTCTTTCCAACGGCTCATGTCAATATCATTGTACTTCGACATTTTTTCTCCATACTACAAAAAAAGGCGACAGAGAATAAACCCTGCCGCCAAATTTTTTCGGTTAAAAGTCAGATTAAAAAATCAGATTTAAGATTTATTTCTTGTCTTTTTTAACTTCGGTGTATTCGGCGTCTATTGTACCGTCGTCATCAGCCTTAGCGTTGGAATCGGAGCTTGACGAATTGTCGGACGTGCTTTCAGAACCTGCCGAATTTTGATCAGCGTACTGTTGCTGATTCGCGCCGCTCTGATACGCCGCCGAGCTGACTTTGTAAAGCGCCTGTCTTACGTCTTCGGTCTTCTTTTTCAGCGTTTCAACGTCGGAGCTGTTCAAGTCATTTTTAAGTGACTCAACCGCCGCTCTTACGTCTTTAATAAGCGCGTCGTCGACTTTGCCTTCAAAATCCTTGCAAGTCTTTTCAGCCTGGTAAACGGTATGTTCCGCTTCATTTTTCGCGTCTGCCGCTTCACGCTGTTTCTTATCGTCCGCCTCATGCGCCTGCGCTTCTTTAACCATGCGGTCAATATCATCCTTGCTCATGCCGCTTGACGATTGAATAGTAATTTTCTGTTCGCGACCGGTACCTTTATCCTTCGCCGAGACGTTGACAATGCCGTTAGCGTCAATGTCGAAAGTCACTTCAATCTGCGGTACGCCGCGCGGTGCAGGCGGAATGTCGGAAAGCACGAACTTGCCGAGAGTCTTATTTCCTGCCGCCATTTCGCGTTCACCCTGCAGGACGTGAATTTCAACGCTTGACTGATTGTCCGCCGCCGTTGAGAAAACCTGTGACTTCGTTGTAGGAATTGAGGTGTTGCGTTCAATAATTTTCGTGCAGACGCCGCCGAGCGTTTCAATGCCAAGTGACAACGGCGTAACGTCGATAAGCAAAACGTCTTTGACTTCGCCGGAAAGTACGCCGCCTTGAATTGCCGCGCCGATTGATACGCATTCATCGGGGTTAATGCCTTTGGAAGGTTCTTTGCCCAAAATTTCGCGAATTGCATTTTGTACAGCCGGAATACGTGTTGAGCCGCCGACCAAAATAATTTTTTGAATATCTTTGCCGTCAAGTTCTGCGTCTTTCATTGCAAGGCGCGTGGGATCCATTGTGCGTTCAACCAAGTCACGTGTCAACTCGTCGAATTTTGCACGTGTCAAAGTCAAATCCAAATGTTTCGGACCTGAGGCATCAGCCGTGATGAAAGGCAGGTTGATATTTGTCGACGTCATGGAGCTGAGTTCGATTTTCGCCTTTTCAGCCGCCTCAATCAGACGTTGTGCCGCCATTTTATCTTTTGAAAGGTCAACGCCGTTATCGCGCTTAAATTCGGAAACAATCCAATCCATAACTTTTTTATCGAAGTCGTCGCCGCCCAAATGCGTGTCGCCGTTAGTCGCCTTAACTTCAAAGGTACCCTCACTGAGTTCAAGGATTGAAACATCGAACGTGCCGCCGCCCAAGTCAAATACCAAAATTGTTTCGTCGTTGTCTTTATCAAGACCGTATGCAAGCGCCGCCGCCGTAGGTTCATTGATTATGCGCAGTACTTCAAGTCCCGCGATTTTACCCGCGTCTTTTGTAGCTTGACGTTGCGCGTCGCTGAAATATGCCGGTACGGTAATGACTGCTTGAGTAACCGTTTCGCCGAGATAAGCTTCAGCGTCCGCCTTAAGTTTTTGCAGTACCATTGCGGAAATTTCCGGCGGCGTGTAGTCTTTACCGTCGATTGAAACTTTGTAGCTTTCGCCCATATGGCGCTTGATTGATGAAATTGTTCTGTCGGGATTGGATACGGCTTGACGTTTTGCAAGCTGACCTACAAGGCGCTGACCGTCCTTTGTGAAACCTACCACTGAAGGAGTTATGCGACTGCCTTCGGGATTCGTTATGACTGTGGGTTCGCCGCCTTCCAATACGCTGACGACGCTGTT
>JAFTEG010000286.1 GCA_017453765.1 Selenomonadaceae bacterium | reverse complement strand
GTACCGTAGGGACTACGGGAAGTAAAGCCTGTATGAGAGGCAGTAAGACTAAGGATAGCAGCCCCGCAGATACTGTAAGCCTAAGGAAGCAGGTATCGTTGATTCAGGAAGCTCCCGCCTCTATAGGCGGGGGTAGTTCACTGATTTAAATAACGGTTTCATAAAAATTTTTTACCAAGTTGGAATTAATCAACACGCCCTAAAATTTTTCGTAAATATATTTGTAGATAAGGTTTTCGGTAAGCTTGAGATTTTTTGTAATTTTTGCGTCGAACTTAATCGCCGGTGTATTGTCGGAGTAAATTGCAAACGCCATATTGCTACATTGCCTAACATAAAGCGTGCGTACAAAAATATCCCACAAAGGCAACATAGCGCCGCTGTTCAAATATTTTTTTGCAACGGCAGTTTGCTCAACCACGACATTATTTCCGTCCGGCGAAGTTGTCAAATAGTACGCCGCAAGCTTGTCATCTTTCACTGACAGAAAACTTATGTCACGTGCCACCAAATTTTTATCGTAGCTGTCAAAAAATCTTTTCACGTCTAAAGTATTTTCAAAAAAATTTTCATGCGAATGATACAGTTGCTCCAAATATTTTTGCGGCGCGTCTGCGAAAGAGTAGACTTTAAAATTACGCCGCGCGAAATATTCAAGGTACTTGTGACCGTGCGTCGCCATAAATTCATCAAAGTACGTTTCCTTCCACGTATGAAGGCTCTCCCAATCTGCGCGAAAAATTTTTACAACGCTGTCTTGGTGAAATCCCGCCGCCTCGCAAGTTTTAACTATCGACGCAAAATTTTCTTGACTCGCTGAAATTTGTACCAACACCGCGTCAATGTTATCAAGTTGCGTCAAATATCTCAACAGCGCCGTGAAAACGCCGTGACGCCGCTTTTCAGGCACCGTGTAAGCGTATGGAACATTGCAAAGATATCCCGACACGTTCGCGCAGATATAGCCCGCAGGCAGATCGTCTTCAAGCATTATGTACAAATTTTTTTCGACGGCAGATTTTTTCGCGGACAAATCTGAATACGCCGTGCGGCTGTCACCGAATAAAAACAGGTAGTCGCGGTACGTGCCGCTGATAATTTTTCTTTCCATTGCCTTCACTCCACAAAAAAACGGGACTTTTCATCCCGCTACAAAGTTATCTTTTTAATTCTTCCTTACGCCTTACGCATTACGCATTAATCCACGCTGTAGCCTTCCGCCGCAATGCCGTCTACAAAGAAAACATTCACGCCGCCGACAATGAAGTCATAAACCTTTTGAACTTCGCCGGTCTTCGTGACATTTGCAACGGTAGCCGTCACGCCGCCTTCAGTAAGAGCCGCCTTGCCCTTGCTATCCGTCGCGCAGGCGTAATCGTCATTGCCGCAATAGAACCATTGACTTGCCGTAGTGAACCAAACTGCGCCGTTACTGAACTCGACTTTGTAAATTTCTTCGTTGACGGCGGGACGAACTTCCGTGACTTTGCTGACAACTTTGTTATTCTGCGCGTCGACGCTGAAAACTTCGTTACCAACTTTAATGTCGCTGATAACCTTATCGCCGCTCGGCGTTGAAACTTTTGAATCGGCTACAAAGCAATGCACATGAATATCTTTAATCCATTTAAGAGTATTAACAACAGGTTCCATATCGTCACGAACATCTTTGGCTGATTTGCCGCCGGCAACCATTTCCAATTCGGCGTCAGTCAACGTTTCTGAGTCTTTTTCGTGCAGGTCAATGTAATTTTTAATATCTTCGACAGAAATTTCGACGCCGACTTCCTTCGCAAGTTCGACAACTTTTTGGCACTGCTCATCAGTAATTTCATCTTCTACGTCGGCAAGAATTTTTTCAAACTTTGCCGCCAATGTTTCATCTTCCATAACCTTTGTGTAAAAAATTTTCAAGTTGTCCATATTAAAACATCCCTTCAAAAATTTTATCACGTATTATACGCGCCGAATTAAAAAATATTAAAAGCGATTAATCGCACTGAAAAAGGGCTTAGTGAATTACCTCAGCCCTGATTTTTTTGAAAAATTTTGTACGCGACACTGAAAAAATTTTTATGCTACTAGGGGCTGTTGAATAAATCAAAATTGAAAACGTGGCAAATTACGTAACAGCCGCAATTATGGCGGGGCGCGCAGGGACGCGCGCCCGTCCGCGCAAATCGCCGGACGCGATTTCTGCGGACATGTTTTCTTTTTGTTACTTTTTCTTTTGCGCCAAAAGAAAAAGTAAATCCTAAACAAATCTTTAAAATTTATCTAAACTTGAATTAATCAACACGCCCTAGGGGCTGTTGAAT
>JAFTEG010000285.1 GCA_017453765.1 Selenomonadaceae bacterium | reverse complement strand
TAGTAAGTAGTAAGTAGTGAATAGTAAATAGTCTAAAAGCTAGCCCAAATACTTTTTCAGCGTCGCAAGCAAACTCGGAATATCAAGCGGCTTAGCAATATGATCATTCATACCCGCCGCCAGCACGTTATTTTTATCCTCGTCAAAGGCATTGGCAGTCATCGCGATAATCGGAACCGACTTTGAATCTGCGCGGTCAAGTTGCCGAATAGCACGAGTAGCGTCGTAGCCGTTCATCTGCGGCATTTGAATATCCATTAAAATCGCGTCGTAATAATTAGGCGGCGCCTTTTTAAACATTTCAACCGCGTCCGCACCGTCCGGCGCCTCGTCAATCTCCAACTCCATTTCCGACAAAACCATTTTCGCAATTTCGCGATTAACTTCAAGATCCTCAACCAACAAAACGCGCTTGCCTTTAAAGCTGGTCTCCGCCAATTCGTCCGTCGTCTCCTCCTCTTCAACGTGACTTACTGCGCGGGATAAAGCCTTTTTCAAGTCCGAAGGGAACAAGGGCTTTGTACAGAAGGTAGTAACACCTGCCGCCTTCGCCTCGTCAACAATGTCCGTGTAGTCGTACGCCGTAAGAATTATAATCGGCGCGCCGTCACCTGCAACGCGGCGAATTTGTCTGACCGTTTCAACGCCGTTAAGCTCCGGCATAAGCCAATCCACAATGTAAACGTTGAACGGGTCTTTGTCGTTAATCGCCTTCTTCGTGCGGAATATCGCTTCACGCGGCGAAGTCGTCCACTCACTGCGCATACCGATTTTGTTAAGCATTTCGGTAAGTGAATCGCAGGTATGAAAATCGTCGTCGACAATCAGCGCGTGCAAACCTTCAAGGTTGCTTACTTGAATTTGCGGGACGTTGGCGCTGAGTTTCAATTCCAGCGTGACGATAAATTCACTGCCTTCACCTTTCTTACTCGTGACGCTGATTTTGCCGCCCATAAGGTCAACCATCTTCTTAGTGATAGTCATACCCAAGCCGGTACCTTGAATGCCGGATTTTGTACTTGTCGCCTCGCGTTCAAACGGGTCAAAGATATGTTTTAAAAATTCCTCGCTCATACCCATGCCGTTATCCTTAACGTGAAAGTCGTACGCGGCGTAACCTTTCTTTTCGGATTTATGCTGAACAATGGTGAAATTAATCGTGCCGGTAGCTTGCGTGTACTTAATCGCGTTGCTTAAAAGGTTTATCAAAATTTGGTTTATCTTAAGCTTGTCAGCCATGACATCTTCATTTTGAATCTGCACGGCGTCAATTTGAAAACTTTGCTCTTTCGCGGTAACCTGCGGCTGAATAATATGGATTAGACTGTGAACCAACTCGGAAAGGTTACAATCTTCCTCTTGAATTTCGACGCGACCGCTTTCAATTCGGCTCATGTCCAAAATGTCATTTATCAAGCCCAAAAGGTGTTTGCCGGACGTTAAAACTTTTTCCAGCGAATCTCTAACTTGAATTTGGTTATCGAAATTTCTAAGCGCCATTGTCGTAAAGCCAATAATCGCGTTCATGGGCGTACGAATGTCGTGGCTCATATTTGAAAGGAAAGTCGTCTTGGAGATATTAGCTTGTTGCGCCTGTTCAAGCGCCAATGCCAACGCCTGATTTTTCGCCATAGCCTCGCGCGTCTGTTCGTCGACATTTGCAAAGCCGATACCTACCGCGTGAATTTCCTGTGAATCGTCAATTCGTGCCGCGCGTAGCATTGCATAGTAACTGTTGCCGTCACGCGTCGCAAGGAAGGTATGTGAGATTATATTTTCAGTTTTAAGCCGCTCTTTTAAATTTTTAGTGGAGATAAATTTTGCCGTATCAGCTTTATCAACCGGCGTTATATATTCGTCAATGTAACGGCGCATAAATTCGCTGAATGAATGTATAACGTCGCCTTCATTGTAACTGCTTATGCCCGGCGTCGAGCGGTAGCAAATACCTTCGTCCGTGTCCAAATTGTAATGATAGACCGTGCGGTAATCGGAACTCAACGCGCGAATCATTTCATCCTGTCTGTGATGCCGTCTTTCCTCTTCCAAAATTTTATTTTGTAATGCCAACTTTTCTTCCATTTCTTCATGCTTAACGCGGCTTTCCATTTCGGCAATTTCTTTTTCGTGCATGAGCTGAGTCGTACGCCGCGCCTGCTTTATCAAAAACGCGCAGATTATCATCATTATAATTATGGTCAACGCAATTTGAATCGTACTGCGATCCAGCATTTCTTTGCTGATACCGGCAATTTGGTCACCTATTTTATTTTCGCGCACAAAGCAGGTTAAAATCCAATCGGTATTTTTAATCGGCGCGTAGAAAAGCAGTGTTTCCTTGCCGTCTACAATAAATGAAGTCATACCCGTTTCTCCGTTTTCAAAATCCTTTTGCAATGTCGAAAAGGATTCGTCGTCGGTGAATTGTAAATTTTTCACTGCGGCAAATAAATTTTCATTGTTCGGAAAAACATCATTCATAAACGGCGTTAAAGACTTGCCGTCCTTCGCGTAGAAATTGCAAATAATATCGTCCGCCGCGCACATGGGCATAGCCTTTTCATCAATCGTCTCACTTAAATCAAGTTTCGTGTAGGCGGTGAAAATTTGCGTGCCTTGAAAGTCTATGTCGTCGACCGGAATGGGAATTACAATTTCACTGTCTTTAATGTCAACCTTCGGCGCGTTATGTACTTGAACAATATGCGTCACTTCCCGCGCAGTGTAAAGCGAACCGTTACGGCAGAGCAAGGCTAATTCCTTCGTGTCGCAGATAACTTCCATTTTTGCAAGCCAACGCTGTAAACTTCCGACACTTTGTAAATTTGCCGCGTCGATAGTTGCAAGCGCGTGCTTAACGTCAATTACGGCGTTATCCATTTTTGATTCGACAACGTGTCGACAGCGTCCGGCTAATTGCTGAAGGTAGTATCTGCTGACGGAATGAACTGCCTCATTTGTGCTTATTTGAGTAGTGCGGCTAATCCAAATGCCGGTAAAAATCAAAACTGCGGCAAGAACAATTACGCCCAGCGCCGCGCCAATAACGGTCTTTTTATTATGCTTTTCTTCGGAAGAGTTGGTATCCAATGTCCTCGCCTCTTTCGTTTTTAGGGAATAGGGATTAGGGGCTAGGGGCTAGGGGTTAGAATTTCATCCTTAATCCTTAATCCTTCATCCTTAATTCTCTCTAATTTCTGCGTTACGTCTTTCAAAAAATTCTATGAAGTCACCTACCGGCATAGGTTTGGCGTTCAAAAATCCCTGCCCGTAGTAACAGCCTAATTCAAGCAAAAGGTCTTCCTGCTCCTTCGTTTCAATGCCTTCGCACAAAACTTTCATCTCAAGCGCGTGACCGAGATTTATAACGTTTCTTAAAATGTCACGCATACGCGGGGATTTATCGGCGCCGGTTAAAAGCGATCTGTCAATTTTCATAACGTCCATAGGCAGTGAACCGAGCATCATAAATGACGAATAGCCGGAGCCGAAATCGTCAACCGAAACACTGAATCCCATTTTATGAAGTTCGCGAATGATATATTCAGCGTTTTGCTGTCCCGCCTTCGCGTCGAAATCGCCGAACATAGTTTCGGTGACTTCCAATTCAATTAAACCGGCGGGCAATTTGTACGTGTCAACAATCATCTGCATTTTTTGCAGGTAACCTTCTTCCGTCATATGCAGGCGGGATTGATTGACGGAAATCGGGACAACCTCTTTGCCTTCGTCTAGGCGTTGACGCTGTAATTTACAAGTCTGCTCCAAAAGATAATAGTCAACTTGAATGACAAAGCCGTTGCGTTCAAAGAGCGGAATGAATTTGCCCGGCGGCATAAATCCCAATTCCGGACTAATCCAACGCACAAGAGCTTCCGCGCCGATAATTTCACGCGTCCTTATGTCGTACTTAGGCTGGTACCACGCTTTAAATTCGCCGTCGCTAAGCGCCTGCTCCATACGCCCTTCGATATTATGATTGGTCGTCAGCTGATCTTGCAACTTTTCATCAAAAACTTTAATGACGTCGCCGTTGGGTTGGTGACAGGCAACCAGTGCGCGGTCAACTGCCTGTTGCACGGAAAAAGATTTTTCGTAAGGCGCGATGCCTGCGCGGGTGTGCAAAACGATTTTTGTACTTTCAGCCGCCGTCTCCATGTAGCTGTTGCTTTCAATAATGCCGTGAACCCATTCGGTAATCTTCTCCAAATTTTCCGCCTTGCAGAAACAAATCAAGTGGTCAACGTCAATACCCGCCGCCACTAAAAGCACGGGGTCGGCGTGATTTAAATTTTGCGCCAAAGTTTTAAACTGCTTGTCAACGAGTCTATGTCCCTGCGTCGCGGTAACCGCCGCGCTTGACGCCATTGAAAAGACTACGAAGAAAGTTTTCATATTCTGTTCAAGACTTTCAATCACTACCGGTACTTCGCGTTCAAGCCAAGGGACGTTGGGAAGTTCGTAGCGTAAATCCGTGTACGCCATATGTTCGACGAGTTCAAGGCGCTGTTGACGCATACGCCCGCGATAAATTAAAAATGCCCATACCAACGCGCCGAATAATGCGAAAATGCCGATTGAGCGTATCGGGTGGTGGTAAAGCGCCCATTTCAATGAAAAGTGCGTTATGGTTTTCTGATTCGTGTTGACTAAGTCGCGTATCCAATCGGGACGCATATGCCCAATTTCTTTGTCCAAAATTTGCCAAAGGTGTTCATCTGAATTTACATAGACGCCTAAACTCACGGGCTCGGCATAAACCGACGCGGATTTAACTTCCAACGTGTAAGTTTCCGCTTCTTCAATCAGCGAATGCACGGCGTTTCGTTGCACGTAGGTGACATCCGCCAAGCCGTCATTAACCGCCTGCAACGCGTCAATAAGTGACGAAACATAGACGCGTTGACTTTCGGGGAAGTGTGGCTCAATGAAATGCGTCGTGTAAAAAATATCTTTCACGCAGGCAATAGTCATCGGCGTGGAAGGGTCAATGTTGTAATTCATTCGCGTAACAGGCACGTAGTCAATGCTAAGGTACGGCTTTGTAGGTTTCATATTCAAACTTTCAGCCCAGCTGTAATCGCAGACAACATCGGCTATAAAATCAATCTCGCCCTTTTCAATCAGCTTACCCGCTTCATAAAAATCCTTCGTCTCGACAATTTCAACTTCAACGCCTAAATCTTCGGAAATTCTTTTTACAATGCTGGGAATGACGCCGACAAGATTATCATTTTCATCGCGGTAGGCGTAGGGCTGGTAGCTTGAGAAGACGGCGGTTTTAAGCTTTTTCTTCTGCTTAAGGTATTCTTCTTCACTGCGGCTTAACGTCAAGGGAAAACCGCCTGCAACAAAGTACGTGGCGTTCAATCTGTCGCGAATGTTCGGCTGGTAGAGTAAAAGATTTTCCATTGCAAGATTGACGCGGTTATAAAATTCTTTTCTGTCCGCACGAATTAAAAGGCGGTAACTCTGCCGGTCAAACATTGCCAAGACATTTTGCGTGCGGCGCGGGTCAACCATTGCATCAACGTAGCCGTCAATGTCTTCGTCGTGAAAAGCTTTATGCAAGGCGCTTAAATTCGGGTATGAAACAGTTTCGTAGGTAAAGCCTTCAGCTTGTGCAACTTTCGGAAGTGTCGGCGTGGAATGTAAAAAAGGCACGGTACCTAACTTCATATGCGGCTTGACGCCTTTCGTGACAAGTTCCATTGGGTAGCGTCCGACAACGTGTTCCGTACGAATGACGTTTTGAACTTTTTTATAATCGCCCGGCATATCGGGAATTATGTCAACCTCACCTTTTTGCAGTTTAGAAACGAGGTCGTCCCAATCTTTTGCCTCGACGTATTCAAAATTGCAGTGAACGTAGTTTGAAAGAAATTCCATGTACTCAAAGCCGTAACCTGTTTTGTGACCGGGCAAATCTTCAAAAAGAAAACCGGTATGTTTTATGTAGCCGACTTTGAAAGTTTCCAATTCGCCTTGCGAAATGGATTCAGAGGCAGTCACTTCATTTTGTTTTTTATCTTCCGCCGCAGTGTCGCCCGTATTTGACGGTTCTGCTTCACATTGCACGGAAAACGTTAAAAAAATGATTGTCAAAGTGATAAGAAAAATGTTTAAACTTCTTGCCATTAACTGCACCTCGCCATTAAATTTCGGCTTTAAATTTTCTCGCTTAAAGTCGAGAATGAATTACTAAATTATCGGGAATGAATTACTAAACTATTAAAGAAAAATTTTTTTCAACATAGTTTATCAAAGTGCGGCGGTTTTATCAATTATCAAAAAAATTTCTGTCAATAAAAATTTTTTCGCGCAGGTTAAAGCCGTGTCATAAAATTAAATTTGGACGTGGAATTAAAATTTAGGACGTGAAATTAAAATTTGAACGTGAGATTATATTTCAGAAAATTTTTTAAGACACGGCAGGAAAAAAATTTTCCACATTTAATTTACGATTGACAGATTCACAAATTTACCGTGCGTGTCACATTTGCATAAAGGAGGGGTTTTGGAATGAGTTCCATGAGCATTCGGCAGAAATTATATTTCGTCTTCATACTGTTAATAATCGCATTCGTAGGCAACGGAATTTATTCTGCGTTCAGTCTATCCTCAATCAATGACGGCGCCTTAAGGATAGCAACGCAACATTTACAAGGGGTTATAGCCGCGTCAGAGTCCGCAAAGTCAATGAGTGACTATCGGCAGGGCGAATACGCCGTTATTGACGCTACGACGTTGCCGGGCAGAATTTTTTCCGCGCAGCAGACAAAAAAACTTGCCGACCAAATCGACATAACTTTTGACGCGATTCAGCCGACGTTGGAAGGAGATATAGCCGCCGAGTTTAAAGATATGCGCGACACGTGGGATAAGTACAAAACCAATTCAACCCGCGTCATGGAGCTTGCCAAAAGCGGCAACGTTCCCGAAGCGGCACGCCTTCTTGAAAGTTCAAGCAAATTGTACACACACATCGGCACGAAGTTAAGCAAGATTCTTGACAACCGCAAAGATTTTATCAACGCGGAGGTTTTGGCGTCCGAATCAAAGTACACGCAGACGCGAATTATTTTGTTGATAACCATAGCCGCCGTGATTTTATTTTCCGTATGCATGGCGTACTTTTTAAGCAAGTCCATTTTAAATCCGATTGAATATCTTTCCAACGTTTCACGCGAACTTGCCGCCGGTAATTTGACTGTCGAGGCTAAGCCGCAATCCAATGACGAATTTGGCACGCTTACCGCGATTTACGGCGACACCATTAAAAAACTTCGTCAGCTCATTGAAAACATTCAGCATAACGCTAAGGACGCCTCCACCTTCGCCGCGCAGTTAAACGAAAACGCGACACAAAGTGCGCTTGCAACGCAACAGGTAGCCGCGTCAATCGGCAACGTTGCCGAAAATGCCAGCAAGCAGGGGATAGCCGTTGAGCAGTCCACTGAAGATATTCGCGCCTTTGCGGAGCTGTTGCAGGACTTTGAAACGAAGGCTGATTCGTCCGTTGAATCTGCGCGAAGTGTTGAAGAAATTGCGGACTTCGGTAAAGCGGCGGTAAGTGGCGCGGTTGAACAAATGTCTGCCGTTGCCGACAGCGTAAGCAAGAGTGCAAAGGTTATTGAAAAACTTTCCGAGCGTTCAAAGCAAATCGGACAGATAAGCTCAACAATCGGCGACATTGCGGAGCAGACTAACCTGCTTGCACTCAACGCGTCAATCGAAGCGGCGCGCGCAGGTTCAGCCGGTCGCGGGTTCACGGTAGTTGCCGATGAAGTTCGTAAGCTTGCGGAGGGTTCAAACCTTGCCGCGTCACAAATTGCCGAATTAATTACCACAATTCAAAATGAAATGAAAGAGGCGCTGGAACAAATGGAGCGCGGCAATAAGGAAGTTGAAAGCGGCAAAATCGTTGTTGCGGAGGCAGGTGACTCTTTCCAAAATATTGCGGAAGGCGTAGAAGAATTGACGCGGCACGCGGAAGATATTTTGAAAAATGCCAAAATGGCGTCAACGCGCGTTGACAAGCTTGTTGAGTCAATGGACGAACTCAATCGTTCCAGCAAAGATGTCAGCATGGAAACCGAATCTGTCAGCGCGGCTACCGAAGAGCAGTCCGCCTCGATTGACGAAGTTGCCAACGCCAGCCAAAAACTTTCAGACCTTGCAGAAGAACTTACGGCGTCCGCGTCGAAGTTCAAAATTTAGTAAATAGTAAATAGTAAATAGTAAATAGTGAATAGTGAATAGTTAGATTACCAATACTATTTACTATTCACTAACTACTATTTACTAATTCTTAATTCATTCTTTGAGGGGTGAACTAATTTGAAACAGATAAAATTTTTACTTGCCGCCGTGATTTTACTTTGTACCGCCGTTTTTGCAGGTTGCGGCGCTGATAATGCAGGTACGAAAAATATTGCAATTTGTTTTCCGAATACCACGCAGAGCTGGCAACGTAACGCGGCGGCGTTGCAGGAACAACTTACGGCGGACGGCTTTACCGTTGACGTGAAAAGCTCCGCCACAGTCGAAGAGCAAAAACAGCAGATTAAAGACGCACTTCAAGCCAAGCCGAATTGTATGGTTATCGGCGCGATTGACTCTGCCGCATTGGTTGACGTGTTGGAGGACGCCAAAACTTACAACGTGCCGATTATCGCCTTTGACAGAATCATTTTGAACACGGACGCCGTGAGTTACTACGCAAGCTTTGACAATGACGCGATAGGCGAGGCACAGGCGCTGTACTTTGAAGCGGCGTTAAATCTTCGCAACGGCGGCGGTCCTTACAACATTGAATTTTTTGCAGGCGGCGACGCCGATAACAACGCGCATATTTTTTTCAACACCGTTATGCAGATGCTTGACCCCTACATTAAGCGCGGGCAACTCGTCTGCCGTTCGGGACAAACTGATTTTAATTCCGCCAGCGTGAAAGATTGGCAAGCTGAAAATGCTCGTCCGCGCATTCGTGAACTTTTAACCAACTACTACGGCGGCGAAACTCTTCACGCGATACTTGCGCCGAATGACGAAATTGCCGGCGTTATCCTTGATGAAATGCAAAAAGCCGGCAAACCCGTACCGCTGATTTCCGGGCTTGACGGCGATCCTAAAGCAATTGAGCGTATTAAAAACGGTCAGCAGACTTTCACTGTTGCGAAGGACGCCGACGTTTTAACTGCCAAATGCGTGCGTATGATTAAAGCCGTAGTTGAAGGCGTTCAACCCGACATTAACGACGTGAAAAATTACAACAACGGCGTTAAAATTGTTCCCGCGTACCTTTGCACGCCGCAGATTATTGACAAAACCAACGTGCAAAATTATTAGCCGGAGCGTTAATCCAAGAGCGTCAATTAATTATATTCCATGTTATCGTGTCATAGTTTAAAATACCACCAATCAAATTTTGAGTTTTTTCAGAGCAGGTGACGGATGTCAAATTCGTGCAACCTTCAAATGCATTCCAACCGATTAAAGTCACGCTGTCAGGCAAAACAACTTCTTTCAAGTTAGTACAACCGTCAAAGGCACTGTTGCCGATTAAGGTCACGCTGTCAGGAATTTTAATTTTCGGCAGACTGCTGCAACTGCCAAAGATCCAGGGGCTTATTGAAGTCAAACCTTTAGGCAATTTAACTTCTTTCAAGTTTGTACAACCGTCAAAGGCACTGTTACCGATTGAAGTCACGCTGTCGGGAATTTCAATTTTCGGCAGACCGGAGCAATTTTGAAATGCACCGTTACTTATTTCAGTCAAACCTTTAGGCAAAACAACTTCTTTCAAGTTAGTGCAGTTTTCAAATGCCCTTTCGCCGATTGACTTCAAGCTGTCAGGCAAATTAATTTGTTTTAAATTCTTACACTCTTGAAATGCATAGCTGCCGATT
Organism: Selenomonadaceae bacterium; assembly: GCA_017453765.1. GTDB lineage: Bacteria > Bacillota > Negativicutes > Selenomonadales > Selenomonadaceae > Quinella. The sequence goes on along the minus strand of JAFTEG010000285.1, from coordinate 12,110 downwards.
GAAGTCAGAGTCTGTGGAAAATAAACGTCCTCCAAGCTTATGCAACTTTGAAATGCATTGTTACCGATACCGACCAAACTTTCAGGCAAAACTACCTTTGTAATATTACGAAAACCGTTAAATTCGCCGTTTTCAATATATTTTAAGCCGTCGCGCAGAACTAACGTACCGACGGCATTTTTCTTTTTTCCGTCGTAATACAAATTTTCCAACGAGGATTTAGCTTGATTATTTTCTTTAGCCAACTTCTTCAATTTCAAAATTGCCGTCACGTCGCCGTTTGACGCGTCAAAAATTATATCTTGCAAAGACTCGACAGTTTGTTCATTGCCGTGAATCTGCGCGGGAATATTTCCGCAGAGTTCAGCGGCACGTGCAAAAAGTTTAGCCATTTCATCATTCAAGGCAGACTGCTTTTTGTACGCGGCGGCAAGCTCGGAAAAAACTCTTGCCAATTCATTGTTCATTTAAAATCCCTCCTTGAAATTTTTTTATTATAGCACAAATATTTATGACAAGCCCCGGCAAGACAAAGACGCGGCTTGATTCTATGTCGGCGTGTGATCATAATGTAGCATATTGACAGGATATGCGGAGGGAAAATTTTTGCGTGACGTTGTAAAAATAATAGCGGCAGAAACTTACGGCGAAAGTTACCAGGCGAAAAAAGTTGAACTTGATTTAGAAACAGAGACGGCGTCGCGCATTGACAGCCGCGAATCGGTGTTGGTTAATCCCAAGTCAGGCGAAACCGTAAATCATACCGGCTATGTATCGCTGGAAAAAAATTTACGCGACATTACTCGGTTTGGGGAGCAAATTTTCACTTACTTTTTGGACGGCTCACGCCACATTTATAAAATTGACGACATTGCTTACAGCGACAGCCTTGCACGGAAAATGGTTTATCCCATTGTCGCGGGACAAATTGCGGTTGGCTGTTGTCGCCGCCGTGAAAGAAAAATGTTTGCCGAAGAATTTTTGAGCGATATTGTCATTGCATTGCCGGACATTGCAAAATTTAATGGTCAAGACGGTCTTTTGTCGAAAATACGTAAAAAAATAAACGACCAACTTCAAACAAAAAATTTCAAAGTTGAAGTCGCCGAAATTTTGAGATACAGTACAAGTCAAGCAGGACACAGGGCGCAGGAATTTGAAGACCGCGCTATTTCTAAAATTCAAGAGTACCTTTACACTGCCGAACAAAATATGGTTGCCAAGCTTGTGTCTAAAGGCAAGCTCAATCAGAAAAATTTTTTGATTAAAGACGGCTCGCTGGAATATCACATAGATTCAAAATTTAAAAGCGATAAGCGAAAACTGCTGACGTTCAAAAATAATTTCGGCTACGTTATCGGAGTGTCGAAAAAATTTAATCCTTCGCTTTGGACTACAGGTAGCGGAAAAAATCCTAAGCCTAATCCCGGCTTTATCGCGGAATTGCCGCTCTTTCACGAAAAATTATTTGAGAGTTTTTGTACATACCGGTTGTAAGGTTTTCGATAATGTTGGATTGATTCAAATTTAAAAAGGGATAAGAGAAAACTGCTGACCCGCGTGTTACCGGCAACTGTGCGACTCTTGCTTTCGGCAGGACGAATGTTAAAGAAAGGATAGCATTATGGCGGAATATATTTTCGGTGGTGAGTACATTCAAAATTCTTGCGACGCGATAGACAAGGCAATTTCGCGCGGCATCGGCAGGCGGTGCGGCTTGACTTATTGTCGCGAACTTATTTTTAGTACGACTGCTAAAGACGAAGACGTGATTTCTGTAATGCGGATAGACGCCCAAAAACTTCGCAGTCATTTTTACGGCACCGTAAAGTACACCGCTCAAGAGGTACTGGACGACGTAATAGATATTGAAAAAATTTTTGACGGCGATAAGAGCGAGCATTGGTTCAAGGTTGAATTGATTGACATTAATGCTGAAAATGAAGTTTTACTCGACGTGGCATAAATATGAATGAAGAATATATTCTGAAAAAAAAATATTGATTGGTCCCTATTAAATCGCGGCTCTGCAATTCCGGTTGAAATGCAGACCGTTTTTTCTTTGCATTTAAGTGGCGGCTATCTTAAGCACGGTGAGAAACGAACGGTAAAAATTATTTTGAATAATGAAACGTACGAGGTCATTTTAACCAGTGTAAATTTCAATCAGAAAAATTATCCCGACCATAAAGATATGTGGCAAATTCTTTACGCGCAAAACGGATCATTTGCAAATACACTCAAAAATATTTTTTCAAGTTCGTACAGTTTTTTTGCAGAAGTTAGAGAAAGTAAAAATCCCAAGAAAAAAATTTTACCCGAAAAAAAAGAATTTATCGTACTGTATACGACAAATTTAAAAGACACTTTTTTTATGGACACAATTTTTGCTGGTCAACTACTCCGACTTAAAGAAGTCGGAGCTTGTCCATACCTTAACCGGTCTTTACCGGACGCGAGGTTCAAACGCTGACGCTCCCTCGTAGGTCAGACATCGTCGGGAGGTTGACTTCACCCGTTTTGACCTGAGCTTATTATAGCCCAAGCCCGTTATGTATATTTTAACAAGTGCCCACAGCTTACGCCAACCGTTCTCTCGTTAAAAATTATTTTAAAAATTTTAAGATTTAAAGTCAAGGAGGTGTATTGCGGCGCTTTTCGGCAGGCATTACAAAAATTTGCTCGACTTCATAAAGGTCGGGAATTACTCATATTTAGACGCCGTACAGAATCTGCGCGGCACGATGTATGAAGACATTTTGATAGACTTGCACCACCGATTTAAAATTGGCGATTATCCAAAATTTGATATAATCTGCGTTAATTCTCTGTTCACATTTTTTTGGGACAAGACGATTGACACGATAAAATTTGCGAAAAAATTTTTGGCGGAAGGTGGCGTGTTGCACGCAGGCGGAATTGCGGCAACGCTGGTACCGGCTGAAATGCAAAGGGAAGTTGGCGCAGATGTAAAAATTCATATTGGACTGCTGGATAAGCCGACAGATTTTGGAAAGACCGATGACGTGATAATTGACACTTTGCCGCCGGATTATTCTATCCTTGAGGAGATTGACTACAAATATCCTGCAAGCGATGCTTACTTCGGTTATACTACTCGCGGCTGTATCAGAAATTGTGAATTTTGCGCCGTGAAAATTCTTGAGCCTGTCTATAAAGATTATGTCGACATTCGTAATCAGTTATTGCAGGCGGAGTCTCGATTCGGTACAAAACAATACCTGCTTTTAATGGATAACAATGTTTTGGCGTCCGCAGAGTTTGACAAAATAATTGACGATTTGAAAAGTTGCGGGTTTGCTAAGAACTCAACCTACATTTCAGCTGACGAATACGACATTGCCGTTAAAAATCTTCGTGACGGATTTAATGATCGCGCTTACATAAACAAAATCGTCCGGCTTTATGATGAACTCGATAAAAAGTTGTCGGAAGATGAGGCAGGCAAATTTTATATCGAACGCGAATCAAGATGCTTACTCTACGTCGTGAGTGCTACAAAAGAAAAAATTTTGGACTTGGACTCCATTGCCCGCCCGCTCTTTGAAAAATATTTCAAGCAACATAAGCGGACGCATTACATAGACTTTAATCAAGGGCTTGACGCAAGGTTAATCGTTAAATATGAAGACAGAATGGAGCGTCTTGCCGAAATTAACATTAAACCGCTTAGAATAGCTTTTGACCATTATGAGCAGTGCGATATTTATGAAAAAGCGGTTCGGCTTGCCGCTAAATATAAAATTCGCAATATGTCCAACTACATGCTATATAATTTTCACGATACGCCTGACGATTTGTATCTAAGATTAAAATTGAATATCGATTTATGCGAAGAATTAAATTTGGCGCTTTATGCTTTTCCAATGAAGTATCACCCATTACGCGATACGGAATATTTTCGTAATCGTGACTATATCGGCAAACATTGGAACAGAAAATTTATTCGTGCCATTCAAGCAATTTTGAATGTAATTAAAGGAAAAGTCGGGCGCGGCAGAGAATTTTTTGAAAAAGCTTTCGGTAAAAATCTTGCCGAATTTCATAATTTACTTTGGATGCCGGAAACAATGATAATTTACCGCAAAAAATATGAAGATAAATAATTTGGCGCAGGATTGGCGGAAAATGTTTAAATCTCTTTCGGCGTCGGAATTAGAAGAGGCAAAAAAAATTATCGCGCTGAATAAATTTAGTGACGCGGATATCCTTCAAGCAGAATCTGAAACGGTACGCCAATTTTTGAAATTCTACCAAATTACCCGTGACCAATAATTTATTACCCGTGACCAATAATTCATTACCCGTGACCAATAATTCACGTACAAAATTTTAGAGCGATGTAAAAATGAAATTAAATAAGTTAAAGCGAACAAATTTAGAAACTACTTTTCAATTCAAGCCCACGCAAATCGTTATTCTGAGTTTTGTGATAATGATTTTGCTGGGAACTTTTTTATTGATGTTGCCTTTCAGCACTACGAACAATTTGGGACTTCACCCTATCGACGCGCTGTTCGTCTCTACGTCCGCCTCCTGCGTAGTGGGATTGACCGTCGTTGACTTGCATAATGACCTGACTCTTTTTGGCAAGGTGGTTATGCTGTTTTTAATTCAAGTAGGCGGCTTGGGAATTATGACGCTGGCAACCTTAGCCGCTCATGCTATGGGACATAGGTTTCAGCTGACGGAAAATCTTGTATTAAAAGAATCGCTGAATCAAGACACGCAGTCCGGTATGGTTGATTTAATTCGGCGCATAATAAGGTACACGCTTGTGGTAGAGGGATTTTTCGCCGCAGTGCTGGCAATTCATTTTTATCCTGAATTTGGCGTTGACGCGATAGGTTACGGGATTTTTCATTCCGTGTCAGCTTTTTGCAACGCGGGATTTGATTTATTCGGCAATTATGACAGCTTGTGTCTGCGCAACACCGATATATTTTTAATGACTTGTCTCGGCGCATTGGTGATATTGGGCGGCATTGGCTTTACCGTAATGTCTGATTTCGTACACAGAAGGCGCTGGAAAAAATTTTCTCTGCATACAAAAATTGTTGTCGTCTCAAACATTGTTCTGATTGTTGTCGGGACGATTTTAATTTTTGCGGTTGAGTGCAATAACACCAAAACTATCGGCAATATGGATTTTATTTCGCAGTTTGCAAATTCCTGTTTCACGTCAATTTCCTGCAGGACGGCGGGCTTTAACTCTTTCGATTTGGCGCAGGCGGAACAGGTAACGCAACTTAACATGATAATTTTAATGTTTATCGGCGCGTCACCGCTTTCAACCGGCGGCGGCATTAAGACCACTACGTTTTTCGTAATTTTAATTTCAATGTGGGCGGTATTTCGCGGCAGAAAAGACATGGTAGTTTTCGGCAGAAAAATCAGCGGCGAACTGCGCGACAGAGCCTTTGCAATTTTTACAATGGGAACAATTTGGGTAGTAATTGCCGGTATGATTTTATCCGTGCTTGACGGCGAGGTACACGAATTGGAAGAGGTTATTTTTGAAACGGTTTCCGGTTTCGGCACCGTCGGCATGGGCATTGGCATAACGTCTGAATGGGATATGGCGGGAAAATTAATTTTGGTCGTGACGATGCTTGCGGGCAGGGTCGGCATAATGACTTTTATGCTGTCATTCATCACGCAAAAAAACAGCATGATAAAATATCCGCAGGAAAATATCATGCTGGGGTAAATTTTATTTACGCTTGAGAAAATTTTGTCTACGCTTGAATAATTTAGTTCGTGAGGTTAAAAAATGTCTGATAAAAAACAATTCGCGGTATTGGGGCTGGGACGTTTCGGCAGAAATGTTGCCTTGACGCTTGAAAAAATGGGCTACGAAGTTTTATGCGTGGAGAAAGATGCAGATATCGCCGCGCATATGGCGGAAGTTTTAACTAACGTTGTAATTTTCGACATACGCGACGCGCAGGCGTTGGATCAAGCCGGCATTTCAAATTTTGACACGGTCGTAATTGCCACCACTAATCTTGAGGCAAGCTTAATGGCTACAATGCTTTGCAGTGAAAGAAATATTCCCGAAATTGTCGTAAAGGCGATTGATGAACGTCACTCGGTCATGGCGAAAAAGCTCGGCGCCACGAAAATGATTTTTCCCGAACGTGACACCGCGCGCAGAGTTGCAATGCATTTAATTTCAAATAACACGGTTGACTACATGGAAATTGCCGCCGACATTACGATTTTGAGTTTGAATACGCCGAAAAAATTTCTCGGCAAAAATCTCATGGAGTCGAATTGGCGTAGCACGTACAATGTAAACATCATTGCGGTAGTCAGAAACAATCAAACTATCGTGACGCCGCCGCCTACTTTGACTTTTCAAGCCGACGATAAAATTTTTGTCATCGGTTCACAAGCCGCGCTTTCAAAATTTGAACAGGATATTTCAGATTAAAAATTTTTTCGCGACACTCAGACGCCGCGTAAAATATTTCAATCAATTATATTCCACGTTGTATTGCTATATTTTGAAAAGTTTTTATTACGCTCAAGAAATCTTTTAGTTTTTTCACTGCAAGTGACGGTTGGTACTTCTGAAAAGAAAAATATATCTTTACCTATGGAAGTTACGCTGTCAGGTATTTTTATTTCTTTCAAGTTCGTGCCGTGTGCAAAGGCACTGTCACCGATTGAATTCACGCTGTCGGGAATTTCAATTTTCGGCAAACTGCTACAACCGGAAAATGCACCGTTGCTGATGTAAGTTAAACCTTTAGACAAAACAACTTCTTTCAAGTTCGTGCATTGTGAAAATGCACTGTCGCCGATTGAAGTCACGCTGTCAGGCAAATTAATTTGTTTCAAACTTCTACAGCCTTGAAATGCACTTGCGCCGATTGAAGTCAGAGTTTGCGGAAAATAAACCTCCTCCAAGTTGATACAACCTTCAAACGCATTGTTGTCGATACCAACCAAACTTTCAGGCAAAACGATTTTTGTAACATTTTTCAAGTTTTTAAATTCGCCCTTGTCGATGTATTTCAAGCCGTCGTACAGAATCATTGTACCGAAAGTTTTTTTCTGGTCGCCGTCGTAATACAAATTTTTCAGCGCGGCTTTGGCTTGACGATCTTCCTTAGCCAACTTCTTCAACTTCAAAATTGCGGGTACGTCGCCGTTTGACGCGTCAAGGATTATATCTTGCAAAGACTCGGCATTTTGTTCATTGCCGTGAATCTGCGCGGGAGTAGAGCCGACATTTGCGCCGAGTTCGGCGGCACGTGCAAAAAGTTTTGATATCGCGTCATTATCGACAGACGGCTTTTTGTACGCGGCGGCAAGCTCGGAAAAAATTTTTGCCAATTCATTGTTCATTACAATTCCCCCTTCATTTTTTTATCTTATCACAAATATTTTTTACACGCAAAAATTTAATTATGAAAATCGTTGCTATAATTTCTGAATACAATCCCTTTCATAACGGTCACGCTTACCAAATTTCGCAAGTTCGCCGTATGATTGAGGACGCAAAAATAATTTCGGTGATGAGCGGGAGTTTCACGCAACGCGGAACTCCTGCTTTTCTTGACAAATGGACGCGGGCGCGGCTGGCAGTTGAAGGCGGTTGCGATTTGGTTATCGAGTTGCCTTTCACCGACGCCGTACGCAGTGCGCAGGATTTTGCACGCGGCGCCATTCGCATTATTGAAAAGCTCGGCATTGTCGACGCAATTTCTTTCGGCGCTGAAACGTCTGACCTTACGCAACTTCAAAACGCGGCGGAGATTTTTAACGCCAAAGATTTTTCCGCGCAGATTAAAGCCGAAATGTCGCACGGCAATTCCTACGCGGCGGCTGTCACAAAAATTTTGTCTGCACGCACAAACATTGCCGAAAATATTTTACGCCTGCCGAATAACATTTTAGCCGTTGAATACCTGCGCGCATTGCCGAAAAATATCACGCCGATTTTAATTCCGCGTATCGGTGCCGCTTACTCAGATACAAACTTGCACGAAAAATTTTCAAGCGCGGCGGCAATTCGTCATGCCGTTTATCAAAATTCGCAGTGGGAAAAAATTTCTCAAGCCGTAAATTCAAGCACACTTGCCGCAATGCACGCCGCAAGTGTCAACGGTCTGCCACACGAAGAATTTTTACTGCGTCCGTTGCTTGCAAAAATTTTAACTCAATCGCCTTCAAACCTGCGCGAAATTTACGGTATGCGTGAAGGGCTTGAGTTTAGGTTAATCAGCGCCGCGAAGTCTGCAAAAACTTTTGACGCCTTTATAAACGCCGTCACTGAAAAGCGTTATCCCGTCAGCCGCGTGAAAAGGCTTTTACTTCATACGCTGATGAATTTGACAGAAAAAAAAATCGCCGAACTTCAAGGCGCCGACTTCATAAGAGTTTTGGCATTCAATGCGGCAGGGAAAGACCTGCTGAAAAAAATTCGTGCCGCGTCAACATTGCCGATTGTCACGAAAGTTACAAAACATTTGGCGGAGCGCGAACTGTTCGACGAAAATATTTTGCCGTACAAAAAAAAATTGGCGCAGGACGTCTTGGCTACCGACCTGCGCGGAATTTTATTTGACGTACCGATTACGCCGCGACAAGATTTTTTCACTTCGCCGCAATGTTGTCTAATTTAATTTCTTCTCCAAATATTTTCTAAGCAGCTGACTTTCCTGCCAACGCATATATTCTTCCATATACGCCCAATCCGGCTCGCCGCTGTCGTCTACCGGCAATTTTACTTGGAAAATATTTAATCGGTCATTATTTATTGAGTGCCCGTGTCCAAATTGCTCGCGTTGAATCGTTATACAGGCAGAAATAAATATTAAAATTTTTTCCGTCATTTTTATTTTTGGAATTAAAGATGTAACGTGACTGTCTAACAAAAAATCTACAGGCTGATAATATGAAATTCCTGCGCCGCCGTCGCCATCATTATTTATCGTCAAGCAATGTCCGTTAAAAATTTTTTTGTCATTCGCTGAAACAAAATTTTTATAGCCGTTATTTGTATTTCTAGCAGATACAAGCGGAATTTTTCCTTCTAACAAAGTTGCCATATTGGTTTGGTTGCCTTTATCGAAATAAAAATAATCGCGCAGATAGAATCCCTTCCAAGATTTTTTGTCGGCAGGAACTATAACATTATCGTCCGCGCGCAGATTGATATATTCAAGGTATGCTTGCAAGAGTTTTGTTTCAATGCGGCGCATAAAATTTTCCATGTAAATGTAGTCGGGCGCGCCGCTGTCATCTACCGGCAACATTATTTTTTCATTTTGCAATCGTAAAAATCGGCGTTTGTAGTTGTAACTATATTTTCCACGAACTTTATCGGCAACAGTTGATATAAAAGACGCTGTGTATTTATTTATGTTCGGCGAATAACCAAAAATGATATTTGAAGTCGCTATAGAACTTTCAAATTTATAAAATGAAAAGCCCATTGAGCCTTCGCCGTCACAGACAAAAGCCAGTGCGTTTCCTTTGCTGATTAATTTTTCAACAGGCTGTACAAAATCTGCCACGCCATTATTTCTGTTTGTTGCCGCAATATAAGGAATGCCATTTTCCATTTTTTGAAGTCTGTTAGCTTGACTGCATTTGCCCGGCTCCAAATAAAATAAATCGCCGATTCTAAACGCCTTCCAAACTTTGGTTTCAAGCGGCGGCGTGTCAATCAGCGGAGGATTTTTTTTTTCGTCCTCAAAAAGGTAGCCGCGTCCGTGAACAATCATATTAAATTCAAAGGTGAGGTAGTCAGCCATAGTCTTTTCAAAATCGGCTTGGGCGGGAATTTCTTCATTGAAATAGTAAAAGGAATGCAACCACTCATCATCGGGCTTAACTTCGGTGTGAATGATAAAGGACGTGGGAGCGGGTTTACCTTCGTGCCAGCATTGGAGCAATAATTTTTTTCTTGCGGCAACATTCACGGTAGGCAACAAACCGAGATGCGGAAAAATTTCGTAGCCGTCATTTTTGAAGTCGACAAACTTCACCAACTTTGCGGGGTCGTGGGGCTTATGCGCGGTGAAGACGGCGATAACGGGATTGGTGCCGACTTTGTAAAAAGATTGAGGATTTAAAGTAATGACGCCTTCCAACGTGTGGTTTTGTAGAATGTAGCGCTTTTCGGCTTTATCATCGGAAGTTTTGCCGACCATAGCAGACTGCGGGACAATGACGATACAGCGTGCATTATCGGCAAGAGAGTCAAGCAGGTGCGAAACAAATTTTAATTCGGATAAGTGAGCGGTAGTTTTATTTTTGGACTGTGAATAAGGCGGGTTCATAAAGCCGACGGTAAAATTTTTTTCGCGCAGAGTATCGGCAGGGATATTTAAAAAGTTGTCGCAAAGCAAATTACTTTTGCCGTCGCCGCGCAGAATCATATTGGTAGTGGCGATAGAAAACATATCGTCGCGCAGTTCAATGCCGTGCAGCTGATTTTTCTTGATAGAAATTTTTTCGTCGTCAGTTTTGGCGTCGTGCAACATTTTATTCATGGCGGCAATTAAAAACGTCGCCGTGCCGCAACACGGATCAAAGACTTTGTCAGTGGAGGTAACCTTAGCCAAATCGCAAAACAATTCGGCAATGTGACGCGGGGTAAGGACAATGCCCAAGCTTTGACCGTCGCCGCCGCTGTAGCGAATAAATTCACTGTAAAACCTGCCCAAAACATCTTCCGGCGAATTATTGACAATGGCGGTGATAACGTTTGAATCAATGTATTCAGCGAAATGCCGCAGTGCAGATTTACCGAGCTGTTTATTAAATTGCGAAAGGTAGGGACGATTTTTAATGAAGTCGAATTGATCGAGCAGACGGGATTTTTTAACGGCGGGTTCAACGTCGAATTTTTCAAGCGTATCAGAAATGGCACGCCAAATTTTAAAGCCGTCGGATTTTTTATCGTCGCTGAGGTTTTCTGTGCTGAAGTCCGAATCCTGCAGAGCAAGCAAAATGCCGGAAACAACAAGCGGCTTTTCGGTATCTCTAAGCTGACCGTAATTTCGTAAATCTTCATTGAGTTGCTTGGAGCGGTAAATAATATCTTCAAGTTCAACCTGTTCAAGCGGCTTTTGTCCCAAAACTTCTTCACGGTAGTAGCTTTGAATATTTTCCTCCGTGAAGCTTGAAAAGTTTTTAACGACCTTCATAATTTTTTGTATATGAGGATTTACGAAAATGGGGCGAATAAAAATTTTTTTCTCGTCGGTACCGGAACAGCCGAATGCAAAAACTTTTTTGAAACGTGAATTTTGAATAATTTTTTTAGCGTAGAAAACGGCGCCGTTCTCCGCGTAATTCATAATGCTTTTATCGTCCATTAACAAAGTCTTTTCATCAAAATAATTTGCTTGAAATTTTTGTTCGGCTTTATCCTCAATGACGATAACAAAATCATTGACTACGGCGATATATTCGGGAAAACCCTGCTTGCCGGTGCCGCGCTTGGAGGCGGTGGAAAGTGCGTGTTGAATTTCAAAATCATCACCGGCGTTCGGAGAAAATTTTATCTTGGCGGCTTTTAAAAGGTCGGCGATAATTAAATCAGTTTTTCTTTCATTCGGCATAATCTCACTTCCTCAATTTTTTTCAAATTATAACACAAAAAATTTTTAATGAAACAGCGCGCAGATTTTTGATATAATTCACCAAAACTTTTGGGGTGAGTTAATTGCAGGGAAAAAGTTTTAACCTATTGTCAGTGCTGATATTGGTGATAATTTTCGCCGTAATGTTTGAGCTGAATAATTTAATGCCGTTGCACCGTGACGACTACGATTACTCAATGATTTGGCAGACGACGCAACATATAAATTCCATTTCGGACGTGCTGGAGTCAACGTGGCGGCATTACCTTTTGCACGGCGGCAGAATGTTCACGGTATTTTGCTTGAACTTTTTCTTGTGGCTGGGAAAATTTCCGTTCGACGTAGCCAACGCGCTTTTATTCACGGCGCTGGTAGTTTTAATTTACTTTCACGCGCGCAGAGAAATAAAATTGGACGAACCGATAATTTTAGCGGTCACGGGACTTTTAACGTGGCTGTCACTGCCGCATTTCGGTGAAGTGG
>JAFTEG010000284.1 GCA_017453765.1 Selenomonadaceae bacterium | reverse complement strand
TTTATCGTCGGCTTAAGCGGCAGTGAAGATGATATTCAAAAGGCGCTGAATTTTTTGAGCGGCAAGGAAGTCCGCGTGGAGGTTATAGGTTATGTCAGAAGAAATAATTTCGCTGTTGACTAAGGCGCTGGGCGAAACGGTTTACATGGTCGCAGTTTCAATGGCTATCGCGTCATTAATCGGTATACCGCTCGGCGTGCTGTTACATACTACGGACAAAGGGCAGGTGCTTGAAAATCTGCCGCTTAATCACGCAATAGGCTCGGTCGTCAACGCGGTGCGTTCAATCCCGTTCATAATTTTAATGGTGGCGATAATTCCGTTCACGCGGCTTTTAGTCGGCAGTGCGATAGGTACAACGGCGGCGATCGTGCCGCTTGTCATTGCGTCAATACCTTTTATCGGCAGGCAGGTTGAAACGTCGCTTAAAGAAGTGCCTGCGGGTTTGGTTGAGGCGGCGCTGTCAATGGGCGCAACTCCCGCGCAGATTATCACAAAAGTTTTGTTGCCGGAAGCAATGCCGGGCATAGTGTCACAGCTTACAACGGTAATAATTGCATTGGTCGGCGAATCGGCAATGGCAGGCGCGATTGGCGGCGGAGGACTTGGCGATTTGGCGATTCGTTACGGCTATCAAAGGTTCCGCCCCGAAATTATGTTGGCAACGGTCGTAGTGCTGATTGTCCTCGTGCAACTAGTACAGCTTTTAGGCAACGCCCTTGCGAAGAAATTAAATAAGCGATGAGATTAGGGACTAGGGGCTAGGGACTAGGGACTAGGAGTTAATAAATAAAAATATTGCCGCGTAGTTCAGCGGCTATTTTTTTTGGATAAACTATCTCTAAAAAATCTTCCTTGTTTTTAAGCGCGGCACTGAGTAAATCTGCGCGGCTTAATCCTACGAAAATTGCCGCCGCCGCCGCTTGACAGTTCAAAGACTTTTTGGGATTAAATTCAATGTCGGTGAAGGCGTCGCAGTTTAAAATTTCTGCCGCCAAATCTGAATTGAAATTCAGCGCGTTTATGTAAAGCCAATCGTAGAAATAAGTTTTCGGATCCACCGGAAATACTTCGCCAAAAAATTTGAAGGCAATTAACCTGCCGCTGGTTTTAATTCGCTCATCGTGCTTGGCGTCGCGTGAACTCTTTCCAAGCAAATCAACGTAGGGACCGCCGTTTTCAAAAACCTTACTGCCTTGAAAGGCGCTTTCCACTGAAAAAACTTTGTCCAAATCCTTGTAGCTAAACTGCAGATTAAACGCGCTGACCTTTACGCCTAAGTCATTGTCACTCTTTGAAGAAATTTCCAAAACTTTTTTGTCGGGATAAATTTCATTAAAAGCGGCGTGCAGGCTTTTTATACTCAAATGTTTTTGCTTGAGTGAAAAGCCGCTGTAAAATTTAAATTCCGTGTCGACGCACTCAAAGTACGGCTGAATTTCTTTCGCAATATAAACCGGTCTGTTTGCCATTTTAATATTCACCGTAATTTTAATTTTAATCTTTACCGAAGTTCCAATCGTGACGCGGCTCAAAATAACTTTTGTCAACGCGGCAGGGGATATTCGGAAAAAATTTTTTATTTTCATTCAGCCGCGCAGAATCTTCAAAAACTATTTCGGCAAAATATTCAAGCGGGATATCGGCAAGGCAAATTACTTCGGCTTGCGGGTCTGTCGTCTCATTGTCACGCAAATGCCGCCCCTTGCGTTCACCCTCAAACATTCTTTTGAAAGCGTCCAAAGTCTTTCGCTCCTGCAATTTGCGATAGCGTTCACTGTTGGCGGAGGCATTGGTAGCATGAAAGGCGCAGGGCAACGTTGCAAAAATTTTTTCCGCGTCAAGTAAAATCACCGCCCAATTTGTAGCGTGACCTTTGTACTTAAAAAACATTTTGTAATTTGGAAATGTCACTGACAGCGACAGGGAATTTTTAAGCTTGTCGTAGCGGTTGCCGTCATTAAATTTGTACGTCACGGCGTTATTGTCAAGATTTTTTCGCGTCACCAAACCGCGTTCGGCGATACTCGGCAGGTTTTCAAGGCGCGTGAAGTGAACTAAAAATTTTATTCTGCGCGTTTTTGCAAAGGCTACAAATTCATTGTCATCGGGATTTATTTTTGGCGGCTCGTCGATAAAAATTTCTTTCAGCCGTAAAAATAAATTTACAATGCCGTACCACACATACTCAAAAAATTCTTTTAATCCCATTGCGTTCAGCTCCAATTCAGCTTGAAAAATTTTAAGCTTGTAATTTTTTCTGCAACAAAGTAGAATTACCTTCAATTCAAAATTTGTTCGTGAGGGGAAAGCGTTGAAGATAAAATTATTTCTGTTCATAGACTTTATAACAACGATAATCATAACGTCGTACGTTTACTTTACAAATGAAGTCGACGTGGCGATTAACACGGGACTTTCACTGTTCATAGTATTTTCGCCGCTGGGCTTACTTTTCGCGTCGCCGGTCGTCTTGCAAATGGCGCGGCGCGTTTTGGACAAAGAGGGCATAAAAATAAATCGGTTGAAGGCGCTGGGAAATTTTTCTGAAGTCGACACGGTAGCCGTGCCGCTAAACAGATTTTTGACAGACGGCGATTACTTCGTCACGGATTTGGTACCGGTCGGCTTGTCGCAACAGGCGCTTTTAGGCATGGCGGCAACTGCCGAACAAAAGGCGGAGCATTCACTCGGACGCGTGATTTACAAAACTGCGGCGGGTCGCGGACTTAAAATCTCCAACATCGCCTCAAGCAAGGAAGTGCCGGGCAAAGGCGTTGAAGTGGTTGCGAACGGCAGTACCATGCGCGTGGGCGAACCGGCGTGGGTTGAAAGTCAAGGCGTCGCGGTAGGCAGCTCCCTTTTGACGAAGATTGACAAGCTCTGTGTTTACGGCAAGACGGTTTTGGTTTTAGGCATCGGTCGCATGGCTCGCGGCATTATCGCACTGAAAGACGACGTGAATTTTGACGCGAAGGAATTTTTAATGTTGCTTAAGCGTAACCAATTTATAACCGTGTTGATGACTGCGGCGGGTAAAAAAACTGCGAAGAGTTTGGCGAAAAATTTTAATCTCGACGCCGTGAAAACGAATCTGTCACCTGCCGAAAAAGCGCGTGAAGTTCAAATTCTGCGCGCACAAGGTCACAGTGTCGCCTTTGTCACGAATGAAACTGCCGACGCTCCCGCGCTTGCCGTTGCCGACGTTTCAATTTTTTTGCAACAACAAAATATTTCGCCGCTTATCACGGAAGACGAAAGTTTAGACGCACGCGCCGAAAAAAATCTTGCCGAACTTAAAGCCGAACTTGCCAAAACTTCCATTGATGATGATGACGCTCAACCTGCGGAAGAACCTTCGCCGACTGAAATTGCAGAAGAAAAGCCGGTTGAAGTTTTAGCCGACATTGAAATACCGACGCTGAAAAAATTTTTCGTGATTCGTGACACCGTGACACGCGCCGCCGAGCTGATTAAAACCAATCGCTACATAACCTACTTGTCATGGATTTTTCTCATACCTTTGTGCCTTGCAAATATCCTGCCGAATCCGCCGTTTAAATTTGAACCGCTTATGGCGTTATGCGGCGTGGCAGTCTGTTTACTGCTTATCACGCTGAATTCAATGCGTATGCGTAAGGCAGAAACTTAAGTAAGCGTAAAGTTAAAAATTAAGTAAGCGTAGTAAAGGTTTAGGCAGTGTTGAATAATTCAGATTCTTGTAAATAGAAAAGATTTTTTAGGATTTACTTTTTCTTTTGGCGCAAAAGAAAAAGTAACAAAAAGAAAACATGTCCGCAGAAATCGCGTCCGGCGATTTGCGCGGACGGGCGCACGTCCTTGTGCGCCCCGCTATAATTGCGGCAGTTACGTAATTTGCAAAGTACGTAAATTTTAAGTTATTCAACACGCCCTAATAAAATTTTTGGAGCTGTGACATTGAAAATTTCAAAGATATATCCCGAAAGTTTAGCCGAAGAATTGGAACTTGCGGCGGGCGATAAAATTTTGGAAGTGAACGGCAACAAGCCGCGTGACATAATCGATTTGAGTTTTGATCTTGCCGAAGAGGAAGTCGAACTTTTAATCGAGCATGCCGACGGTGAGCAGGAGTTAATTTCTTTTGAAAAGGACGTTGACGAAGAATTAGGCGTGGAATTTGAAAGCGCGGTGTTCGACGGCATTAAAACCTGCAAAAATAATTGCGTCTTCTGTTTCGTCAATATGATAGCGCCGAATATGCGTAAGACTCTCTCAGTGAAAGATGATGACTACCGCCTTTCATTTTTGTACGGCAATTTTATCACGCTGACGAATCTTAAGCCGGCGGACTTCAAGCGCATAAAAAATTTTCACCTTTCGCCGCTTTATGTTTCAGTCCATTCAATGAATCCCGACGTACGAGCGAAAATGTTACGTACGCCGAACGCCGCCAAAATCCATTCGCACCTTGACGCGCTGGAGTCTGCAGGCGTCGAATACCATACGCAGGTTGTACTTTGTCCCGGCATAAATGACGGCGCCGAGCTTGACTACACCATTACCGAGCTTTTAAAGCGGCGTCCCAATGTTTTAAGTTTAGCGATTGTCCCCGTCGGCATTACGAAGTATCGGCGTGATAAATTTCCCTTGACGCAGTTTGATAAAGTCGGCGCGTTGAAAGTCATTGCGCAGGTTGAAAAATTTCAAAAAAAAATGCGCGCAGAGTGCGGCAGGACGTTTGTATATTTAGGCGACGAATTTTATTTTCTTGCCGGTATGGAAATGCCGCCGCTTGAGTATTACGACGATTTTCCGCAGATTGAAAACGGCATCGGCATGACGCGAAATTTTATTGAAGAGTTTAGGGAAGAGGGATTAGGTAAGAGGGAACAGGCACTGACTAAATTAAGTGTTGACGTCATTTGCGGCACGTCTATTGCTACGGTGCTGAAAAAACTTGCCGACGCGGAGGTTACACGAAATCCTAATCTTGACGTGAAAATTTTGCCGACAGTAAATAATTTTTTCGGCAGTAAAATAAATGTATCGGGACTTTTAACCGGCGGTGACATTATCGACACGCTGAAAAATTTTGACAGACCGCGTGACAAGATTTTAATTCCGGCTACCGCGCTGAAGTTCGGCGAAAATGTTTTTTTGGACGACGTGACCGTTGCCGACATTGAAAAAATTTTCGACGCGCAGATTGTACCCGTTTCAACCGGCGCCGAATTTATGAATGA
>JAFTEG010000283.1 GCA_017453765.1 Selenomonadaceae bacterium | reverse complement strand
GATCTCCAAGAAGTAAATCCACTTCGGCGGGACGAAAAAATTTCGGATTAACGTCAATCAGCACCTTGCCGGTCTTCGCGCAGTAGCCTTTCTCATCGACTCCGCTACCTTGCCAAATTATTTTTATGCCGACCTGTTCAAATGCCGTCTCGACAAATTCACGTACGGTATGCGTTTCACCAGTCGCCAAAACATAATCGTCCGCTTTATCCTGCTGTAACATCAGCCACATGCCTTTAACGTAGTCGCCTGCAAAGCCCCAATCGCGTTTCGCATTCAAGTTGCCGAGTGAAATTTTTTCCTGCGTACCCGCCATAATCTTTGCAAGCGCAATGGTAATTTTTCGCGTGACAAAATCGGCGCCGCGTCGCGGTGATTCGTGATTGAACAAAATCCCGTTGCACGCAAACATGCCGTAAGCTTCACGATAATTTACCGTTATCCAGTACGCATACAACTTCGCCGCCGCGTAAGGACTGCGCGGGTGAAAAGGCGTCTTCTCACTTTGCGGCGCAGTGTCGGGCAAGCCGCCAAAAAGTTCGGACGTGGACGCTTGATAAAATTTTGTATTCGGCTTGACTTGTCTAATCGCCTCAAGAAGTTTAATCGTGCCGACGCCGGTAACTTCCGCCGTATATTCCGGCACTTTAAATGAAACACCTACGTGTGACTGCGCGGCTAAATTGTAAACTTCGTCGGGCGAAATTTTTTTAATCAGCGCGGCTAAATTATTCGAGTCCGTCACGTCGCCGTAGTGCAAAGTAATTTTATCGGCGTCGACAAGGTGACTGATTCTTTCCGTGCAACTTGTACTTTGGTGCCGCACAATCCCGTGAACTTCGTAACCTTTCGACAAAAGAAATTCCGACAAGTATGAGCCGTCTTGCCCCGTAATGCCGGTGATAATTGCGATTTTCGACATAAAATTTTCCTTTCTGTTTTAGCGATTAATGAAACTCCAAACATGCGCCGATAAATTTTTGGAGGTGATTTACATGGGAAATTATCGTCAAGCTTGGTTTGATGACAACAAGTCCAATCACGGCTGGTACACCTGCGCGAAATGCGGCAAAAAACTTCGGAAAGGCGACGC
The DNA here is from genome assembly GCA_017453765.1 of Selenomonadaceae bacterium. Lineage (GTDB taxonomy): Bacteria > Bacillota > Negativicutes > Selenomonadales > Selenomonadaceae > Quinella. Next base: position 3,811 of record JAFTEG010000283.1, on the reverse strand, counting down.
GGATATCGATCACATTTTACCGCAAAAATACGGCGGCAGTGACAACTTGCGTAATCTGCAATGCCTTTGCAAGCATTGTAACCGCTCCAAACAAGCCGACCTGCGCGATACCGTGCCGGATTTGGTACGCAACAATTTGGGACGTGCGAAGAAAAAAATTTTCGGCTCATAAAAAATTTAGCACGGTTCATAATAAATTTAGCGGTTCAAAGTAAGCTTAGCAGTTCAAATTAAGATTAGCAATTCAAATTAAGATTAGCAATTCAAATTAAGATTAGCAATTTAAATTAGGCTTAGCAATTCAAATTAAGCTTAGCAATTCAAATTAAGCTTAGCAAAAAAATTATCGGTACAATCAATTCGACGAGTGTTGAAACGGCGCCGTAAATGTCGCCGGTCACGCCGCCAATTTTTTTTGTCGCAAATTTGCCGAAGTACAGCGTAAAACAAAATGAAATTGCAAGCGCCGTCATTGCCGTTAAAAATATTTTCACGTCAATTAAAACTATCGGCAGTAAAAGTAAAAGCGTCGACACGGTGGCAAAAATTATCGTCCTGCGCGTTGTGTACTTTGCAAACGCCTTGCCCATGCCCTGCGGTCTTGCGTATGGAAATGTTCCGATTGTCACGACCATCATCAGCCGTGAGATTATCGGTGCGGCGAAGATTGACGCCAATGCAAAATTCATAGACAGCTGAAAAATTTCAATCAGTGCTGAAATTTCCAATGCCGAAAGTAAAACCAAACTCACGGCGCCGAATGCTCCAACGCGGCTGTCTTTCATTATCTCCAAAATTTTTTCGCGTTCACGTCCTGAAAATAAGCCGTCCACCGAATCCATAAAGCCGTCGAAATGTATCGCGCCGGTTAAAAGTATCGGCAACACGAAGGCAAGTGCGCCGGTGAATGTCGGCAATTTTGATTCTGTTACAAAGAAAAAAAATCCCGCAAGCGCGGCGGAGATTATTCCTACTACCGCGCCGATAAGCGGGAAATATTTTACTGATTTACCGAAATTTTCTTCTGTCCATTTGGTTTGACGTGCGATATAAATTCGCGTTAAAAATTGAAGTCCGATTAAAAATTCGTTCATGTTAGTGAAGAGTGAAGAGTGAAGAGTAAAGAGTAAGGAGTAAGGAGTAAGGAGTACTCTTCCCTACCCCCTACTCCCTATTCCCTATTCCCTATCCCTTATTCTTACGCTGAAACTTTTTCATAAACTCTGCCAAAACTTCTACGCCTTCAATCGGCATCGCGTTATAAATCGACGCACGCATACCGCCTACACGCCGGTGACCTTTAACGCCGCTGATATTATTTTCTGCCGCCTCCGCAATAAACTTTTTCTCAAGCTCATCACTCGGCAGGCGGAAAGTCACATTCATAAGCGACCGGCTATCTTTCTGCGCGTGACCTTTGTAAAAGCCGTCGGATTCGTCAATCACGTCATAAAGAATTTTAGCCTTTCGCGAATTGCGTTGCGCCATTACCTTAAGCCCGCCGTTATTTTTAATCCAACTTGCAACCTTGCCGACAACGTAAATTGCAAAGGCAGGCGGCGTATTGTACAGCGAATTTTTTTTGTAAAAAGTATCGTACCTTAGCATTGTCGGCAGTGTGTCCAAACTCTTTTCAATCAGTGACTTTTTCGCAATGACGATAACAACACCGGCAGGACCCAAATTTTTCTGTACGCCGGCATAAATGAAGTCGAACTTTTTAAAATCAACGGGACGGCTTAACATATCGGACGACATATCGGCAAAGAGAGGAACGCCGCCTGTTTCGGGAATGTAATGGTATTCGGTGCCGTAAATCGTGTTGTTCATGCAAATATGAAAGTAGGCGGAGTCGGCGTCAATTTTCAATTCGTCTTGGCGCGGTACGCGGCAGAAATTTTCATCCTTCGTAGACGCCGCAATTTTGCCTAAGCCTAAATGTTCCGCCTCGTTGTACGCATTGGAAGAGAAAATTCCGCTCAATGCGTAACTGCCCTTTTTATCCTGCGTCGCGAAATTCATGGGAATCATGGCAAATTGCAATGACGCGCCGCCTTGTATGAAAAGTACCTCGTAATCTTCGCCGAGTTCCATTAAATCAAGAATATCAGCCTTAGCTTGATTGTGAACTTTTTCATAGGGCTTGGAGCGGTGACTAATTTCAACGATTGACATACCTGTTTCGTCGAAGTCCAAAAATTCCGCCTGCACTTCTTTCAAAACGTCCAAAGGCAACGTCGCGGGACCGGGATTAAAATTGTAAACTCTTTTCAAAATGCAGACCTCCCTTCAGTGTAGCGTAGTAAAAGTTTTAATCTTTAATATCAGCTTTAAAGCCGCTAGCCTGTTCGTAGGTGAAGGCGGCACGTAAAATTGTAGACTCATCAAGCGCCTTGCCGATAAGCTGAAAACCAATCGGCAAATTATTTTTCGTAAAGCCGCAGGGTACGGAAATTCCGGGCAGTCCCGCCAAATTAAGCGGCACGGTGCAAACGTCCTGCAGGTACATTTTCAGCGGGTCGGAAATCATTTCGCCGATTTTAAACGCGGCAGTCGGCGCAGTAGGTGCAAGTATCACGTCGACATTTTTAAAAGCGTCGGTAAAGTCTTTTTGAATCAGCGTGCGAACTTTCAGCGCCTTCAAGTAATAAGCGTCGTAGTAGCCGGCACTCAGCGCGTAGTTGCCGATAATTATGCGCCGCTTGACTTCTTCGCCGAAAAGTTTTGTACGAGTATTCTTCATCATCTCAACAACGTCCGCGCCGTCAATTCTTTCGCCGTAGCTTACGCCGTCGTAGCGCTCAAGATTCGTCGCCGCTTCCGCCGGTGCGATAAGGTAGTAGGTTGAAATTGCAAAGTCGGTATGCGGCAGGGATATTTCAAAAATTTCAGCGCCGAGACTTTCAAAAACTTTCGCCGCGTCGCGAACAGACTTTTCAACGTCCGCGTCAATGCCCTTAACAAAATATTCTTTAGGCAGACCGATTTTCAGCCCCTTCACGTCGGCAACAAGGCTTTTCGTGAAGTCGGGAACATTTTCAGCAGTTGACGTTGAGTCCATTTCATCATGTCCGGCAATGGCATTTAAAACCGTCGCGCAGTCCGTCACGTCGCGGGTTATCGGTCCGATTTGGTCAAGTGAAGACGCGTAGGCAACGAGACCGTAGCGCGAAACACGTCCGTAAGTCGGCTTAAGACCTACCACGCCGCAAAAACTTGCCGGTTGACGAATTGAGCCGCCTGTATCGGAGCCGAGTGTAAAAATCGCTTCGCCGCTTGCAACAGCCGCCGCAGAGCCGCCGCTACTGCCGCCGGGTACGCGCGTCAAGTCGTGCGGATTTTTTGTAACGTGAAAGCCGGAATTTTCGGTAGACCCGCCCATTGCAAATTCGTCAAGGTTAGTCTTGCCGAGTATTACTGGATTCTGCGCGGACAATTTTTTAACAACTGTCGCGTCGTACGGCGGAATAAAGTTAGCCAAAATTTTCGACGCGCAGGTTGTCTTGATACCCTTCGTGCAAATGTTGTCTTTAATGCCGCAGGGAATGCCTTCAAGCGGTAAAATTTTTTCGCCGCGTGAAATTTTTTCGTCAACACTTCGCGCAGATTTTTCTGCAACGTCACGGGTAATTTCAAGGTACGCGCCAATTTCTGATTCTTTTGCGTCAATGCGTTCAAAAATATTTTCAGTAAGTTCAACGGCGCTGATTTCTTTAGAAGTCAAAAGGTCGTGGAGTTCATGCGCCGTCTTTTTGTAAAGTGTCAAACTACTTCCGTTACTGAGAACTTATAAAAAGTTGAAAACTTTAAT
>JAFTEG010000282.1 GCA_017453765.1 Selenomonadaceae bacterium | reverse complement strand
GTTACGCCTTCTGCTTTACGGTGTTCGGCAACCGCCTGCGCAATGGCAATGATATGCTCTTCGTTAAAGCTGTGAAGTTTTGAACTGCCTCTGTGTCCGGACGTACCGAAGGCAACACCTTGAGTTTTGTTTTCGGGATCGGGTCTGAGAGTGTAATAATCGCTTATCAAAGACGGAAGGTTGACAACGGTTTTCTTCTCCATAAAAAAATCCTCCTCTGATTTAAAATTTATAATACGCCTATTTTTAAGGCGGTGGTCAGCGTTTAGGGGTTAGCATTTAATTAATATATGCCGGGATGTGTTGATTAATTCAAATTTTAATAAATGTGTAATTTTTTCAATTTACTTTTCTTTGGCGCAAAGAAAAGTAACAAAAGAAACATTGCGGCATTAAGTGCGTCCACGTTCAGCGTTAAAATAATTTATGCGTAACACCGCGATTGCCCGTTATCTTAAGTTTAACGTTACGAATCGACGCTGGTTAATGCCGCTCGCGGATTTAATCTTATCGCGTTGACTTTATTCAAAACGCCCTAACTACAGGATGCCGGTTAATTCCTAATTATACTCAGCAACTCTTCACACTTACTTTGAACTAAAGCCCTGTCGCCGCGTGATTCGACGTTCAGCCTTATGTAAGGTTCAGTTTCGGAGCCGCGCAGGCTGAAACGCCAATTCGGAAAATCTACGCCTAAGCCGTCGGTTTTATCAATTTTGCCGTCCTTGCCGTAAATTTCCTCAATCTTAGCCATAATCTCTTTAACCTTGTCAGTGCCGGAAACCTTCGTGTTAATTTCGCCGGAGCAGGGGAATTTTTCCATTCTGTCCGCCGTAAGTTGCGACAAAGTTTTATCGGTGCGGCTGAGAAGTTCAAGTACCATAAGCCAGGGAATCATGCCGCTGTCGCAGTAATAAAAATCGCGGAAGTAATGATGAGACGCCATTTCGCCGCCGTAAATAGCATTGACTTCACGCAACTTTGCTTTCATATACGTGTGACCGGAGCGACATTCAACCGGCGTACCGCCCAAACTTTCAACGATATCAATGGTATTCCAAATTGCACGCGGTTCACAAACGATTTTGGCGCCCTTATGTTTCATCAAGAAAATTTCCGCCAGCAAGCCGACGAGGTAGTAGCCTTCGATAAAGCCGCCCTTTTCGTCAAAAAGAAAACAGCGATCAAAATCACCGTCAAAAGCAATTCCGCAAGCCGCGCCGTGTTCAACTACGGCATTGGCAGTTTCTGCGCGAGAATCTTTCAACAGGGGATTAGGTACGCCGTTGGGGAAAAAGCCGTCTGTATCGTTGTGGAGCTTGATAATTTCAAACGGCAAAAACTTTTCAATTTCGTTAATAATGGGACCTGCCGCGCCGTTGCCGGAGTTAATGACGATTTTAAACGGCTTAAGCGCTTTAACGTCGACGTAGGAAAGAAGGCGCTTTATATATTCCGGCATAACGTCAATTTTATGAACGGTGCCGACAGCCTTTTTGTGCGACCAATCGCGATTTTCATTTTCAATCGCCGCTTTAATGTCAAGAAGACCGGTAGCGGGACCGACGGGCAAAACGCCTTTTTTTACGAATTTCAAGCCGTTATAGTCTTTCGGATTATGTGACGCGGTAACCATAATGCCGCCGTCAAAATCATTAAAGCCTGTGGCAAAGTAAATCATTTCCGTGCCACACTGACCAACGTCATAAACGTCGCAACCGGATTCAGTAAGCCCGCGTGCAAGTGAATCGCTGATTGTGGGACCGGTAAGGCGAATGTCGTGACCTATGGCAACTTTTTTTGCGCCGAAAATTTCGGGAAAGACTCTGCCGACACGATAAGCCAACTCTTGATTAATGCTGTCGGGATAAATTCCGCGAATATCGTACGCGCCGAAACCTGAAGTATTTATCGCCATAGAAAACCACGCCTCCTGCTTAAAATCAAAAATAACTTTTTCAGTCATGGTTAATGACTTTCAAAATTTATTCTACTTTACAAAAGAATTTCCTTTTAAATTTGCAGAAAATTTTAAATGAATTTTCGCTGAAATAAGTCGCGGTGAGGGGATAAAAAATTTAAGTTTTAACTTGCAATTATCGAAGGAATTATGTAAAATGTCATAAAAATTCAAGGATGTTTTTCTTAACGGGAAGATTTTTTTCAAAGGAAGGGTGAATAAAGATGGCGATGACAATTTCCGGCATGGTTAATTCGGGAATGAATTTTACAAACTATATCCCGAACAATGTACGAAACCAAAATGCCGCACAACAATCAATTTCAAATTTGTGGAATGCGTACAGTTCCGCGCAAAACAACGCAACAGCTAACGCGGCTGCTCTGCAGGAAGTCAGAACCAACGCATCAGCGCTTGTTGCCAGCTACGACGAAGCCAAGACGGCTTTTTATAACGAGTTTGATGCTAACATGAACGATCTTTCCGCGTCCGCACAAGAAGTCAAGAATTTTGATTTTCAAAGCGTGACACAAGCATTTTCTGCGGCGTCAAAAGTAGTTGAGGCAGTATCACAAAAAGCTGAAAATGCTCAAGCGGCGGCAACAGATCAAGAAGGTTCGGCGGCTGAAGAACCTGTCAATACGGATGCATTTTCTGCGGCGTCAAAAGTAGTCAAAGCAGTACAGGACGCTCAAAACAAGGCGCAGGCGAATCAAGCCGATGCTCAAAATTCCGACTCTCCGCGCTATGTCGAAAGTGACTTTGGCAGGACTATCGTGGAAACGGAAGTTCCCGACGTAGTTGTAAATGTTGACGGCTCTGTTACAACTACAAATGCAGACGGCGCTAAAGTTACTTCCTACGGCAACGGCGCGATAACAAAAACCGAAACTTACGACAACGAAGGCAACAAACATATTGAAACTGCGTACAGCAAGGTCATGCAGTCCGCAATGAAGACGATTCAAGATTTTGTTGACGACTATAACGCAAGTATAGAATTTTTCCAAGACAACGGCGATGTTTCGGCGCGTGTCGGCAGAATGGCGGAATTGTTCGGCGACACCACCTACCGT
>JAFTEG010000281.1 GCA_017453765.1 Selenomonadaceae bacterium | reverse complement strand
ACGCTATCGACATGAAAGTTTACGGACGCATGGACGGCAAAGGCGCGCTCGAAGTTGCCAAAAAATTAATGGGCATGTGATTAAGTGAGGTAAAAATTATGGAAGGTCTCGAACTTACAGCTTTCCAAATAATTTCTGCGGTCGGCTCGGCGCGCAGTTCATACATTGAGGCAATCCAAAAAGCTAAGGAAGGCGATTTTGACGGCGCGGAACGGCTCATAAAAGAGGGAGACGAAATGTTTATCGAAGGACATCACGCGCACGCGGGACTTTTGCAAATTGAGGCGGACAACGGACAGGGTAGCGCAGTAAGTTTAATAATCCTTCATGCCGAAGATCAGCTGATGAGTGCAGAAAGTTTCAAAACCATAGCGTTGGAATTTATCGACCTTTACAAACGCATCGTCAAACTTGAAAGTTAAAATCGCTTAAAATATTCCTGCGGCGGCAAGTCTTAAGGGCTTGTCGCTTTTTAGTTTGCAAAAAAAATAGCGGCTGACTTGCAACCGCTGTTATTAATTTAAATTTTGTTTGCCTTAAAAAATTTTTCGGCAACTTCATCGGGAATTGTGTATTCGCCCAACGCGTTGACGTGACGCGATCCGTTGCCGTGATAGTCACTGCCGCCGCCAACCATAAGATTAAACATTTTGGCGATACTCAAATATTTTTGCACATCCAGCGGTTTATGCACGGGATAATAAACTTCCAGCGCGTCAACCTTGCGGCAAATTTCCTCAACAAGTCTGTCGTCTCCGATAAGTCCGGGATGAGCAAGCATCGCCTGCCCACCCGCCTGCCTTATCACGTTGACTACTTCGTCAACCGTCGGAAAGTAACGCGGCGCATACGCAGGTTTACCTTTGCCGAGCATTTTTTCAAACGCTTCACGCATGCTTTTAAATATACCTTTTTTCACCAACGCTCTTGCAATGTGCGCCCTGCCAATCGACCTGCTGCTTCCCGTCACCTGCAAAACTTCAGCTTCACGAATGTTATACTTTCGACTTTGCAGATTTTTAATTATTTCGGTAAATCTAACCCAACGCGCCTCCATAATTTCGTTTATCATGTCGGACAACGCACCATTATAAATATCAACATTATAGCCGACTATGTGAACGTCATGAGCAGGATTTAACGTGCTGAATTCGATTCCGAAAATAATTTTCAAATTTTTATCGGGATAAATCCCATTTTCGTAAATGTACTTTACGCCGTCTACCGTATCGTGATCAGTGATGGCAAGATACTTTAATCCGATATTTTTTGCCGTATCCAAAAGTTCCTCCGGCGTCAAGTTGCCGTCAGAAAAATTCGTGTGTGTATGTAAATCGCTTGCCATAATCTTACCTCACCTAAGGAGAAGTTTTAAAAAATTTAACAGCTCCTTTGGAATTTAGCGCGGCTCGACAATAAGTTTAATTGCTGTACGTTCGCTGCCGTCAATTTCAATGTCCGTAAAGGCGGGGATGCAAATCAAATCTACACCATGCGGCGCCACGAAACCGCGCGCAATGGCGACTGCTTTAACCGCCTGATTCAACGCGCCCGCGCCGATTGCCTGCATTTCAGCTATACCGCTTTCTCGAATCACACCCGCCAACGCGCCCGCGACCGAGTTTGGATTGGACTTAGCCGATACTTTTAGAATTTCCATAACTCATTCTCCTCTCATTGTTGCATACGTTAAGTTGAATTTCCTCCTT
>JAFTEG010000280.1 GCA_017453765.1 Selenomonadaceae bacterium | reverse complement strand
GTCGGCATTAAGCCGGAAACTTATTTTAAACTTTCAAAACACCCGCGCATTGTCGCAACGAAGGAAGCTAACGGCGATTTGTCGGCAATGGTGCGTACAAAAAAACTTTGCGGCGATGAGTTGGAAATTTATTCCGGCAATGACGATCAGATTGTACCGATACTTTCACTCGGCGGCAAAGGCGTCATTTCTGTTTTATCAAACGTTGCACCGAAAGACACGCATTTAATCTGTCAGCTTTACTTTGAAGGAAAAGTCGAGGCGGCGGCGAAATTGCAAATTGACTACAGCGATTTAATCGACGCGCTTTTCTGCGAAGTCAACCCAATTCCGGTAAAAACTGCGCTCAGACTTTTGGGTTGGAACGTTGGAAAACTGCGTATGCCGTTGAGTGAAATGGAACCGCAGAATTTAGAAAAACTCCGCGCGGCGCTTAAGTCACATAATTTATTAACCTAAGTCTGACAGCTGAAAAACGGCAGGCTGTCTAAGGGAGGTCATGTCATGAAAAAGTATATCGCCGAATGTATCGGGACAATGGTGCTGGTAACGTTGGGTTGCGGCACGGCAATGCTGGTAGGCTGTGATGCCGTAATGGGCGGCGGCTACGTGTTGACGGCGTTTGCATTCGGTCTGTCAATCGTTGCAATGGCGTATTCAATCGGCAACATTTCGGGCTGTCACATTAACCCCGCTGTTTCGCTCGGCGTACTTTTAAGCGGTCGTATGTCGTCAAGAGATTTTGTCTGCTACGTTATCGCGCAGTGCATAGGTGCGTTAATCGGCGCGGCGTTGCTGTCGGCGATTTTCACAATGGGCGGCGTCACGGATATGACCGGCGGTCTCGGTACCAACGGGCTGGCGGGAGTCAACGGCAATTCTATGGCAGGGCTTTTGGTGGAAATTATTTTGACGTTTATCTTTGTAATAAATATTCTCGGCGTCACGTCACCTAAGGCGAATCACGGCTCATTCGGCGGGTTGTTAATCGGCTTGACAGTGGTCGGCGTTCACATTCTCGGCATTGGCTTGACGGGAACTTCAGTGAATCCTGCGCGCAGTTTCGGACCGGCGGTAGTTGCGGCTTGCGGCGGTAACGGCGCTCCGATTGAATGTCTTGCCGTTTTCATTGTGGGACCCCTTGTAGGTGCGGCGCTTGCGGCGTTCATTTACAAATTGTTGGAAGAGTGAAGAGTGAAGAGTTAGGAGTTAGGAGTTAAGAGTTAAGAGTTAAGAGTTAAGAGTTAAGAGGAGTGTTATTTATTTTGGAAAAAATTTTACGCATTAAACATTACGCATTACGCCTTGTCATAGCGGCGATGATAATTTTCACGGCTAACACTGCATTTGCCGCAAGTCACGTCGAACAGGTTATCGAAGGCGCAGACTTGACTTCGGTTAAACGTCTTGCCATTGCTTGTCCCCGCCATTACAAAGTACCCGGCGTTTCGGACGAACCGACTTTAGAAACGCTCATTGAAATTATGGGTACTTACGACAAGGCGCAAAATTACCAGCTGATTTCATACCCCACCATTGTCGAGGCGATTAAAAAGGATACCGGCGTTGACATTACCACTCTCGGCTACAGAGAAGCTGAAAAAGCGTTCAGAGATAACGTCGGCAAATACGCGGACGCCTTTGTTACTTTGACCACTGCCAACAATGACGATCCCACTATTTTTATGTTTGAAGTTCAAAACGCGCAGACTAAAGACGTCATGTACCTGCTTAAAATTCGTAACGCGGCTTTCGGCAAAAACTCTAAAGGTTACCAATCCGCCTGCGAATCTTTCTACAAAGGCTTTGACCTTTCCATTGACAAGGCGATTAAAGACAGCAAAGAGAAAAAATAATTTTTAGCCGAAAAAAAATTTAGGGATTAGCTGAAACTTTTGACAGGCTAATCCCATTTTGTTTAGGGGGAATTTTTATGATTATCGGCGTTGCTAAAGAAATTAAGAATAACGAAAACCGCGTGGGCTTGACGCCTGCCGGTACTGAATCTCTCGTCAAGGCGGGGCATAAAGTTTTAATTGAAAAGGACGGCGGCATTGGTAGCGGCTTTACCGATGAAAGTTACAAGGCGGTTGGCGCGGAAATTATTTCTGACAAAAAGGCACTCTTCGACGCGGCGGAAATGATTATCAAGGTGAAAGAGCCGCTTGAATCTGAATACGACCTTTTTCACAAAGGGCAAATACTTTTCACGTACCTGCACCTTGCGCCGGAACCGGAACTCACTGCGGCATTGCTTAAGCATAAAGTAGTTGGAATTGCCTACGAAACTGTCACGGGACGCGACGGAAAAAGTTTACCGCTTTTAGCACCGATGAGTGAAATTGCCGGACGTATGTCCATTCAAATCGGCGCGCACTTTTTGGAAAGCAAGTACGGCGGACGCGGCGTGTTGTTGGGCGGAGTAAGCGGCGTTGCATCGGGGCAAGTGGTAATTGTAGGCGGCGGCGTTGTCGGTACCAATGCGGCGAAAATGGCGGTAGGTCTCGGCGCACGTGTTACGATTATTGACCTTTCCAGTGACAGACTGCGCTACCTTGATGACATTTTCGGCGGACGCGTGGTAACGGTTATGTCGAACAGCTACAACATTGCAAAGTGGGCGAAACAGGCTGATTTACTTGTAGGCGCGGTTTTAATTCCCGGTGCTAAAGCGCCGAAACTTGTCACTGAAGATATGGTTAAAGAGATGAAAAAAGGCTCCGTGATTGTTGACGTTGCGATAGATCAAGGCGGCGCGGTTGAAACTTCGGATCACGTCACGACGCACGATAACCCCACTTTTGAAAAGTACGGCGTAATTCATTATTCCGTTGCCAACATTCCCGGCGCCGTTGCACGTACCTCGACGCTTGCACTTACCAACGCTACTTTACCCTATGCAATGAAAATTGCCGCCAAAGGTTGGAAAGACGCCTGCGCGGAAGATGCTGGGCTTGCAAGGGGTCTTAACACGGTTGACGGCAAAGTTACGAACAAGGCAGTTGCAGAAGCATTGAACCTTGAATTTGTGGATTATTTAGGGAAGAGGGATTAGGGAAAAGGGAAGAGATTTTCTAACCACTATTCCCTAACCCCTAGTCCCTAGTCCCTATACAACGGATATTTTTTGCACAAGGCGGCGACACGTTCACGCGCCTTATTTTTTTTGTCTTCATCAGTCGGATTATTCAATACCAGCGCGATAATGTCGGCAACTTCAGCCATATCGTCTTCTTTAAAGCCGCGTGTGGTAAGTGCGGGACTGCCGAGACGAAGACCGCTTGTAACGAAGGGACTGCGCGGCTCAAACGGAATTGTATTTTTATTCGCAGTGATATTAACTTCGTCCAAAACATTCTGCGCCTCTTTGCCGGTAATATTTTTACTGGTCAAGTCAACCAGCATTAAATGATTGTCCGTGCCGCCGGAAACAATTCTGAAACCGTCCGCCGTAAGTTTGTCGGCAAGCACCTTCGCATTTTTGATAATCTGCGCGGCGTACTCTTTAAAAGCAGGTTGAAGAGCTTCACCGAGTGCAACGGCCTTAGCGGCAATGACGTGCATTAACGGTCCGCCTTGAATGCCGGGAAAGATAGCTTTATTGAACTGCTTGCCAAATTCCGCGTCCTTGCAAAGAATCATACCGCCGCGAGGTCCGCGCAGAGTTTTATGCGTCGTGGTAGTTACAACGTCGGCGTAGGGAATGGGGTCGGGGTGAAGACCTGCCGCCACAAGACCTGCAATATGCGCCATGTCGACAACAAGGTAAGCGCCGGCTTTTTTGCAGATATCGGCAAAACGTTCAAAGTCAAGCGTACGCGAATAGGCTGAGGCACCGGCTACAATTAATTTCGGCTTACATTCAAGCGCGGTTTTTTCCAACGCGTCATAGTCAATCGTTTCAGTTTCGCGACTCACGCCGTAGGGGACGATTTTAAAATACTTGCCGCTCATATTGACGGGACTGCCATGCGTCAAGTGACCGCCGTCAGTCAAGTTCATGCCCATAACCGTATCGCCCGGCGTCAACAGCGCGAAGAAAACTGCCATATTAGCCTGTGCGCCGGAATGCGGCTTAACATTGGCGTAAGCGGCATTGAAAAGTTTTTTCGCACGATCTATTGCAAGTTGCTCAACAACGTCAACAAATTCACAACCGCCGTAGTAACGCTTGCCGGGATAACCTTCCGCGTACTTGTTCGTTAAAACGCTGCCTTGCGCCTCCATAACTTGACGACTTACAATATTTTCGGACGCTATAAGCTCCAACTTTGTACGCTGGCGGTTAAGTTCATTTTCTATCGCCGTGAAAACTTCGTTGTCTCTTTCAAAAGTCATGTTGTATCCTCCAAAATTTTTTTGACATTAAGTCGGACATTATTCTATTTAACCGATTCGCAAATTGCAAGACCTTTGCCGGTATGTGGTTAGCTTGACTTTGAATTATCAAGCAAGTATACTTTTTTAGTGATTAGTGATTAGTGATTAGTGATTAGTGATTAGTGATTAGTGATTAGTGATTAGTGATTAGTGTGTGTTGAATAAATAAAATAAAAAATAC
>JAFTEG010000279.1 GCA_017453765.1 Selenomonadaceae bacterium | reverse complement strand
TAAATTCTCCAAAAAATTTTTGCCAAGCGTCTATAATGTCATCAATTCGAGCTTCTATGGTATCTTCAATATTTCTTAAAATTCTATTGGGAATATTTGAATTGTTATTGCACAAAAGGCATTTGCCATTAGAAGTTATCCAAATTTTTGTAGCGTACGGAGTTTGACGACCTTCAGAAATATGAACGTGTACCGATTCAAGCGGGTTACCTTCATTAGACCAAAAATAGATCGTATATTTACCTATTTTAAATATTTGGGGCATTCTCAAAACCGCCTCCGCGTGCAAATCTAATTATCAAATGCGCCATTGAACGAATAATCTCTAAATACTTTTCAACTTCTTTTTGCGTGTAATTATGAACTTCATCAATTCGATAATCAGGCAAATAAACCGTCATATGGTGAAAACCGTCTTTAGCATCGGGAGTTTCTACATAAACGCGGACGGAATCATCGGGCAAAATTTCTGAATGAACAATTTCCGTATCGTCATTTAACGTTAAAAGCGGGTACATCATAAATTTTTCCCTCCTTCGGCAAGTAGTAAATAATTTCTCGCGTCAATAGTGGCGGGGTGAATGAGTGCGCCTTTCTGTATGACGAAAATAATTGATTCATTCAGCGCCGTTAAAATAATTTCATCAAGATTAGTTGACGTCTCGGCAAGCTCGCGCAGTTTATCAACGCCGGGATAATCTCGGTGCGGCTCAATCATATCTGCAAAGTAAATTATCTTGTCAAGCGCCGACATATTTTTGGCGCCGACGGTGTGACGGTAAATCGCCTGAACAATTTCCGTGTCATCGACGCCGTAAATTTCGGTTACCATCTGCGCGCCTATGTACGCGTGAAGTAAAAGCGGCGCGGAATTTTCAACCTCACCAATTTCAATGCCGCGTTTTTTGGCTTCGGCAGGTAAATCCGCGTTTTCAAATTCGCGTGCGCAATCGTGTAACAGTCCCGCAATGTACGCTTTATCTTCGTCGACGCCGAATTTTTTCGCCAGCTTAACTGCGGTATTCGCCACGCCGATTGAGTGCGCGAATCTATTTTTTTTCAGCCGCCTTTGAAGTTCGCGGCGCATTTCGTCAACCGTCATTACCTTCACGCCCTTAAATTTTATCTAAGCTTAAATTTTTTGGCACCTTTAAACTTTATGTCACATTAAGTTTTATGTCATCTTAAACTTTACACAATATCAAATTTTATACAATCGAATCGCCGATTAGCGCGTTTATATTCTTCGCAACTCTTTCAAAGCCGAATTTTTTAAACGCGTACTCTTGACATCGTTTAACAATTTTCTTTCTCTTCTTTTCATTGCCCAACAACTCTTTGCAAATTTCGCGCGCGTCGTAAGCGTCCTTGTAAATCGGAAACAAATCATTCGGAAAGAGCTTGTCAAAATCTTTGTGGTAGTCGCTGACCAAGCAAGCGTTACTTTGCATAATGTCCAGCGTCCTCCACGGAAAGCCGTCAACCGCCTGCAAATGTCCCACGCTTATTCCGATTTTTGACGCATTGTACGCGGCGGAATTTTCGGCTAAAGTCTTGACTCTTTTGGCGGAGTATGAAAGGCTTAACTTGAAATTGTACAGCTGAAATTCCGTCCAATTCGGCGTACCGTACAACGTCAAGCCTAAATCTGAAATCGCTGACAGCACGGCAATTCGCTTTTCGTCGCTGAGCTGCATAATCCAATAGCCGGGATTAAAATATTTTAAAACCAATTCGGACGTGACAATCTTTTCATTTATAAATGTCGCAGGATCTGCAAACGGATTTTTTTTCAAGTAATTAAGCGCCTGCATAAATTCTTTTCGCTGACTGTCACTCGGCTTTTCATTCAGAAAAAAGTTTATCGGCGTCACCGGTTGCGAAATAAATTTACTGCCGATAAAAACTATATTCTGATCCAACGGCATTTCCTGCGGCTTAACGCCGGAAAAGGGAATGCTTAAACTTATCTGCTCCTCTTTCACGCCGAAATTTTCAACCAGCACTTTTTTTGAACTCTTGTCGACAATGAAAAGATATCGCGCGGGATTATTTTTTATTCGGCTTTGATTAGCGAAGTACAGCACCGAATCTGACGCGTAAATTAAAATCGGACAGTTCACAATGTCGCTGATATCCCAAAAAGAATTGTTGAAAATTATGCAAAGGTCGGGATTAAAATTTTTAATCTCTCTTGCAAGAGACGCGTCATACCCCCCCCCATTCTGCCGCGCCGAAGTTGGGATGGGGCATTACCATTAATTTATGCCCGCGTGCCTGCAACGCCGTAATGAATGATTCGTAGAAAGGTCCGATAGCCGAATCCTTCTTGCCGTAATCCGTACCGGCGAAAAATGCCAATAAAATTTTTGCCATAACATAACCCCGTAACTTTAATCAGATTTTTAATCAGCTTTAATCAGATTGGTACAAATTTTCTTTAATGATATATTCTTCGACAACGTCCGGCACAAGGTACTTTATCGACAGCCCCGCCTTAACGCGCCGCCTTATTTCGGTGGAGGAAATTTCAATGCCGGGCGTCGTGACACGGTGAATTTTTTCATCTGCCGTTGCGCCGAAAAAATTTTCCACGTCCGAAAAGTTCACTTCGACATTCGGTCGCGTCGCCGCTATGAAGTGACATTTTTTTACAAGCTCGCGCGAATGATACCATTTAGGCAAATCCATGAGCGAATCTGCGCCGATTATGAAAAACAATTCCGTCGCCGCGCCGAATTTTTTATGCAGTTCGTCAATCGTTTTCAGCGTGTATGATAAACCGTCGCGCAGAATTTCCATTGGCGATACTTGAAAGTTGTCGTTGGACTGCGTTGCAAGAAACGTCATCATAAGGCGGTGAACTTCCGGCGTCACGTGACTTTGAACTTTGTGCGGCGGTCGCGCGGCAGGGATAAATAAAATTTGGTCAAGCTTGAAAATTTCGCGTACCGATTCAGCCGTCGCCAAGTGTCCCAAGTGTATCGGATCGAACGTCCCGCCCATTATTCCTACCCGCAATTTTCATCACCTCAACGCTATTACCAAAACCTTAACGCATTATCAAAACTTAACACCATTATCAAAACTTAACACCATTATCAAAACTTAACGCATTATTAAATTCTCAACGCCAGTATCAAAATTAAACTTACTGCGGAAATTATTAAACCTGCGCGGAGAAAGTCAAGAATATCATGCCTGCCCTTGTCGTCGCGCCAATAATTTTTGAGCGTGCGAAGGTAGCCGAAAAATTTTTTCAATCGCCGTCACCGCCGCCCTTATCGCCGTCATCAAAATCATCATCAAAATCATCATCAAAATCATCAGCGTCAACATATTCATTGCGGCGTTTTTTATTGCCGTAACTTTCTTTGAACCGGTAGGTATTCTCTTCGTAACCTGCGCGTTCGTCATTGTAAAGCGCAGCAAGTCCCGCGTCAACGTCACCGAAATTTCCGTCGTAAGGCTTAGGCTTGCCGACAGATTTTTTCGTGAACCCAAATATATTTTTGAAGTCGAATGCAACTACCGGCAAATGCTTTCTTTCAGGCGGCTTGTACTGTTTGGGAGAATATTGTTCGGCAATTTCGCCGTTCCAATACATTTCGTCAAGCTTACCTTGCGCCGCCCAATGCCCCGCGTCTGCCGCCAGTTTGTACCACTTCACGGACTCGGTAATATTTTTTTCCGTGCCCATTCCCGTGTAATAACATTCGGCAACATTGAAAATTGAAAAGATATCGCCGTTTTCAGCCTGCCGCAATTCGGTTTCAAAAAATTTTTTACCTTCCTGCGCCATGTAGTCATTAGCGGCAGAGGCGGCTTGCTCTTCGCGATATTTTTTTTCACGTTCATAATCGCGTTCACGTTTAAGATTTTCAATTTCAGCGCGCAGATCCATTGCCTTGAATTTCAAATTCTGCGCCTTGTCGTCTAACTTATATGCTTTTTCGCGCAGGTTATCAGCCTGTTCTACAAGTTTCTCTGACTGCTCATCAAGATTGAAATATCTGTCCGAAAAGTCATCGTTACTATCTTCGTCGCCGTGAGCTTTTTTAAGAAAGTCAAGTGCTTGATCGCTCAATTTTTTAGCGAGTTGGTCTAATTCGTCGGCTTGAACGTGTAAAGAATCTGCCTTTTGCTGAGTAAATTCTGCGTTCCTTTCCAGCTCCTCAGCCTTATCACGCAACTTTAAAATTTTGTCGGTAATTTTTCTGCTCATAACTGTTGCCTTTAATCTGATTCGGTCATCTTATCGAGCGCGGCGGCTTTTTTATCGTCCTGCTTAACGCCTCTACCGCTTATATCCATTACGCCGAGTTTGAACATTGCGCTTTTATGTCCCAACTCTGCCGCTTTTTCGTAGTATTCGGCGGCTTTAGAAAAATTTTGTTCAACGTCCTTGCTGATTCATAAATTTTTCCCAACTTGTAAGTGGCGTCTGTGATTTTTGATATTGCATTCAATTTAAAGTCTCACCGCCTTTCTGAAATTTTTTTAACGCACTTAATTTTTGTTGCCGTCGAATTTTTTTTCGCGCAGTCTTTCAAGGTTACTCATTGCTAAATCATTGCCAATCTGCGCGGCGCATTTGTACAACTGATACGCCTTGTAGACATTTCTTTCGACGCCTTCGCCGTTTTCGTACATTACACCCAAATTATTCATTGCGTCTGAATGACCGCGAGCCACAGCCTTTTTGTACCATTTGACAGCTTTTTGAAAATTTTTTTCGACGCCCTCACCATTCTTATACATAATGCCGATAAAAAACATTGCATCAGAATTACCAAGCGCGGCGGCTTTTTCATACCATTCAAATGCTTTTTCAAAATGTGTCTTTATCCGTTTATTAAAGTAATAAATATTACCCAAATGAAGCATTGCGCTGACATCGGCGTTATCTATTTCAAGAACCTTTTCATACCAGTAAACAGCTTTTTGAAAATTTTTCTCTACGCTATTTTTACCGTAATATATGACACCGAGATTATACATTGATTTCGGACTTCCGGCGTATGCGGCTTTTTCGTACCATTCACGCGCTTTAATCAAATCTTTTTTTACGCCGTGTCCAAAATGATACAGATAACCTATTTTATTCATTGCGTCGGCATTACCCAATTTCGGGGCTTTTTTAAACCACTTCATAGCGGCTTTATAATTTATTTTAACGCCGTCACCTAAATGGTACATTACGCCTATATTTATCATTGAATCTGAAGTTGAAAAACCGGCGGCTTTTAAAATTTTACGCGTTAATCTCATCGCGTCTGTCCATAACCGTCAACCAAGTACTTCATTGTAGTAAGCGCCTCAAGTCCCATAGGTCCGCGTGCATGAAGTTTTTGCGTGCTGATACCGATTTCAGCGCCGAAACCAAATTCAAAGCCGTCAGTAAAGCGCGTGGACGTATTGACGTAGACAACGGCAGAATCGACAAGCGTTTGAAATTTCTGCGCGGCGTCTTTATCTTCGGTAATAATTGCGTCCGAATGCTCGGTATTGTAGCGGTTAATGTGCTCTATCGCCTCTTCAAGGGAGTTGACGACTTTCACCGACAAAATTAAATCGCTGTATTCGGTGCACCAATCTTCCTCCGTCGCAACGTGCATTTCGGGACAAATTTTTCTGCTGACATCATCGCCGCGCAGTTCGACTTTATTTTCTTGCATAAGCTTAGAAATTTTCGGCAAAAACTTTTCCGCAATGTCTTTATGCACCAAAAGAGTTTCCATAGCGTTGCAAACTGAAGGACGTGAAATTTTCGCCGTCAACGTAACCGGTAAAGCAATGTCGAAGTTCGCCGACTTGTCAACGTAAATGTGACAGACGCCGGTACCCGTTTCAATGACGGGTACGGTGGAATGTTCGACGACGCGCGTAATTAAACCGGCACCGCCGCGCGGTATTATTACGTCAACCAATTTGCGCAGGCGACACATTGCAACTACCGCGTCCCTGTCAGTAATTGCGACGAATTCTATTGCATGCTCCGGTATGCCTTGAGACGTTGCCGCGTCGATTAAAATATCGGTCAGCTTTTTATTTGTACGAATAGCTTCCGAGCCGCCGCGCAGAAGGCAGGCGTTACCCGACTTAAGACAAAGTGACGCCGCGTCTACCGTGACATTGGGACGGGATTC
>JAFTEG010000278.1 GCA_017453765.1 Selenomonadaceae bacterium | reverse complement strand
CGCCCACATAATTGTTCCCATTTTCAAGCCCGAATCAGTCACGAAGGCGTTAATTTTTTCGTGCAGTTCGTCAACCGTCCAATCGGAAATATTTTCCAAAACTTTTATTGCGTCCGTCAAAATGCCGACAGAATTTTCCGCAGTGACTTTGTTGCGTTTGTTCGTGAAAAGTTCAACGTCAAGCGGCGGCATATTCTGCAAAAATTTAATCTGCGCGGGAATGTCGCTAAGTTTTGCAACGCGCGTTTTCAACAAGCCGCCGAGATAAATTTTCTTCGACGCAAGATTTTCATTAAGTTCACCAAAAAATTTATCGGCAACTTCGGCAAAATTTTCGTCGCTCATCGCCTTAAAATATTCGCCGCTCATCCAATCCAATTTGTTGTAGTCGAAAACTGCGGGCGATTTGCTCAAGCCGTCAAGACTAAACTTTTCAATCAGTTCATCCATTGAAAAAATTTCTTGATTACTTTTCGGACTCCAGCCCAAAAGTGCGACGTAGTTCGTAATAACTTCCGGCAAGTAGCCGACTTCGATTAAATCATTAAAACTCGTGGCGCCGTGACGCTTGCTAAGCTTTGAAACAGTGCCGTCCTCACTCTTACCCATAACCGGCGCAAGGTGTATGAAGGTGGGAATTTCCCAGCCGAACGCCTCATAAAGCAAAACGTGCTTAGGCGTCGACGTGATAAACTCCGTGCCGCGAATTATATGCGTGACTCCCATTAAATGATCGTCGATAACGTTGGCAAAATTGTACGTCGGCATACCGTCACGTTTTAAAAGCACTTGGTCTTCAAGCTCGGCGTTGGCAATGGTAATGTTACCGTGCAACACGTCAAAAAAAGTTGTCTCGCCGGTAAGCGGCATTTTTTGGCGAATGACATAGGGTCTGCGTGTAACCAAATTTGCTTCAATTTCTTCTCTGTCAAGGTCTCTGCAATGACGATTGTAGCCGCCGAATTTTTTTTCGCCCTTGTCGTCAGCTTTATCCTCTTCGCCGTCATTATCGCAAAAGCAGCGGTAGGCGTAACCTAACTCGATAAGCTTTTCGGCGTAGGCTTTGTAAATTTCCATGCGTTCACTTTGAACGTAGGGACCGAAATTTCCGCCTTGATGAGGACCTTCGTCGGGAATGATTTTCGCCGCCGCCAAAGTTTTTTCTATGAACTCCACTGCGTCAGCAACGTAGCGCGCGCGGTCGGTGTCTTCAATGCGTAAAATAAAATCGCCGTGTTGAGATTTTGCAAACAGGTAGGCGTAAAGCGCGGTGCGCAAATTTCCAATGTGCATGTAGCCGGTCGGGCTTGGTGCAAAACGTGTACGAACTTTTTCCAAATATCAACAATCCTTTCAAATTAGGGAACAGGGATTAGGGAACAGGGATTAGAGTGTAAGATTTACTTCATTAAAATTTCAGCAGTATAATATCACTAATTGCGGCAAGCTACAAATTAAATTCCGCTACTACAAATTAAATTCCGACAAAAATAAATCTTTGAATCTGAAAAGCAGACAGCCGCCGATTATCAGCGCGGCAAAAAAATATTCCTGCCATGAGCCGACTTTAAAAAGTTTTATTCCGTGCTTTCTGTGCGGCGTGAAGACCGGAACTTTGCCGCAGATTGCATCCTCGATTATGTGAAGTAACGCGCCGAAAAGTGCGTAGGTGACAAGACTTAAAATTAATTCCACGTGCGGATTTTGAAAATACTCTGTTGCAAAGTGCGCCGCCAAAATTAAAGCAATGTACAGCGGCGGGTAGTGCGACCACGTACGGTGATTTTTACGCCACTTCCAATACGCGCGACTGTCTTGCGGCGGGGAGCCTTCCACTTTATCCGGCAGTACCGCGCCGACAATGCTTGACGCCACAAAAAGAGCGTTGTCACTTGCCGCGTACACTATAAAGCCTGTTACAATTTGATGATTTATCCACTTCAAACTATTTTCTCTCCACATTAAAAAAATTTATCAGCGATTCTGCGGCGGCGCGATTCATGCCCGGCACGGTTAAAATCTCGTCAAGCGACGCGGCTTTAATTTTATCAATGGTACCGAACTTTTTAAAAAGCTCCGCCCGCCGCTTTTCGCCGATACCGGCAATGTTGTCAAGCTCCGATTTTAAATTTCTTGCACGCCGCAATTTTCGGTGGTACGTTATCGCAAAACGGTGCGCCTCGTCACGTATTCTCTGCATAAGGTAAAGCGCTTGACTTTCGCGCGGCAACTCAACAGGTTCACTTTCGCCCTCGACAAAGATTAACTCAAATTCTTTCGCCAAACCTACAACCGGCACGTCGTGACCGAATGAGCGAATAATTTCAAGCGCGGAATTAAGCTGACCGATACCGCCGTCAATTACAATCAAGTCCGGCAACTCTTCCGCCGTCAACTTGCCGTAGCGTCTGCCGGTGACTTCGCGCATTGACATAAAATCATCGGGCTTGCCTTCCGTCGAACGAATTTTGTATCGGCGGTAATTTTTTTTACTCGGTTCGCCGTTTTCAAAAACTACCATTGACGCAACAGTTTCAGCGCCTTGAAAGTGAGAAATGTCGAAACACTCCATTTTACGCGGAAGTTTCGGCAGGTGTAAAAATTTTTGCAGGTCTTCAACCGCCTGCGAAGTTTGCGCCGTTTTAAGTTCCCGCCGCGCAGAAAGTTCAGTCAAATACCTTGCCGCATTTTCAATCGCCATTTCAACCAGTGACCGCTTGACGCCGCGTTTAGGCTCCGTGACTTTAACGTTAAGCCAGTCTGATAAAACCGCAACGTCATCGTCTGGTAAGGTGACAGGCAGTAAAATTTCTGCCGCAGAAATTTTTGCACGGCTGTAATATTGCTTGATAAATTCCGCCGTAACTTTTGAATCATCTTCATCAACCGCGCCGTTAAGCAGAAAACTTTCACGCCCAGTAACCTTGCCGTCACGTATGAAAAAAATCTGCGCGCAGACTTCATCGTTAAGCCGCGAAATTCCGATAGCGTCAATGTCGCCGGTATCCGTGACAATCTTCTGTTTCTCGGAAATTTTTTTCACGGCAAAAAGTATGTCGCGCAGTTTCGCGGCAAGTTCAAAATTTAAATCCTCCGCCGCCTTTGTCATTTTCGCCGTCAAATCGCGTTCAACGTCCGCCGTACGTCCTTCCAAAAATTTTTCCGTAGCCTTGACTAGATCGGCGTAATCTGCGCGGGAAATTTTGTTGACGCAGGGCGCCATGCAACGGTTAATGTGAAATTCAAGACAGGGACGCTTGCCCAAAGTCTTGCACGTACGCAGAGGAAAAAGTTTGCGCAGAAGTTCAAGCGAATCTTTAACCGCCTGCGAATTTGTGTAGGGACCGAAATATTTTGAGCCGTCGTCAACAATGCGCCGCGTGATAAAGACGCGCGGAAAATCTTCATTCAGCGTCAATTTCAAGTAAGGGTAGCTTTTATCGTCCTTCAAGCAGATATTGTAGCGCGGTCTGTGCTTTTTAATGAGGTTACATTCAAGGATAAGCGCTTCGACTTCCGACGCCGTGACGATAGTTTCAAAGTCCGCGATTTTTGCAACCATAGCGATAACCTTAGGCGAATGGTTTTTGTTTTTTTGAAAATACTGCCGCACGCGATTTTTTAAAACTATCGCCTTGCCGACGTAGATAATTTTTCCCTGCGAATCTTTCATAATGTAGACGCCGGGCGAATCCGGCAACGTCTTAAGTTTTTCTTGCACCAATTCAGTCATTGGGTAATTTCTCCGCAATTAAAATGTAAATTGGATTAGCCGCCCGCGCCATGTCGTAAGAGCCGACTTTTTGTAAGTGATTAACCTGCACCTGCATAACTTCATAGTGATAATTTTTGTGACGGCGGAGCCATTCAAGGCAGATTGACAAATTTTGAATCGCGATAAAATTTGCGGCAATGCGACCGGCGACTTTCAATTTTTTATTAACGGCGTCGAGTATCTGTTCAATCTTGCCGCCACTGCCGCCGATTAGTGCAACTTCAATCTGCGAAAAATTTTTCAGCACTTCCGACGCTTCGGCGTGAATAATCGTGACGTTATCGGCGGAAAATTTTTTGACATTTTTTTTGAGGAACTCTACGGCGTCAGGATTTTTTTCAACGGCAAAAATGTTACTGTCCGGCGAAAATTTAGCCGCCTCGATTGAAAGTGAGCCGGTACCCGCGCCGATGTCCGCAATAATTTCAGCGCCGCCTACACGTGCAAGTGCAAGAGTTAAAATTCTGACTTCCCTTTTCGTCATAGGGATCTTTTCCCCGCGTAAAAATTCTTCATCTTTAATTCCTAAATTCATTTTCATCACCTAATTAAAATTATACACAAAAATAATCTGTACGGCAAAATTTATTTAGCGGTTAGCTATTAGCGATAAAAAGCTAACAAAAAAATTTTCGCGCGGCATTTGTGAAAAATTAAAATTTTCCCAACCAACGCGCCGTATCTTCATTGACAATGCAAAAGATAAATTCTATAATTTCGATAATGTTAAAAAATTTTCGCAAAATTTAAAGGAGTGTTGCTTGATGGCGGAACCTAAAAAAGTAAAAATTATGGAAACCGTCCTGCGTGACGGTCACCAATCACTTTGTGCAACGAGAATGCGCTATCGCCAAATGGAGCCGATGCTTGCAAGTTTGGACGATATTGGTTATAAAGCCCTTGAAGCATGGGGCGGTGCAACTTTTGATACTTGCCTGCGTTTTTTGGACGAAGACCCTTGGGAACGTCTCGACAAACTCAAGGCTAACCTTAAGAAAACTCCTATTCAAATGCTCCTGCGCGGACAAAACCTTCTCGGCTACAATCACTATTCAAATGACGTTGTAGAAAAATTTGTAAAGTGCGCGTCCAAACACGGTATCGGCGTATTCAGAATTTTTGACGCACTTAACGACGTAAACAATCTGCGCGTTGCAATTAAAGCCGCATTGGAAGCACCGGAAAAGCCGGAAGTTCAAGGCTGCCTTGTCTACACGATTAGCCCCGTACACAGCAACGAAGTCTTTGCTAAGCTTGCACTTCAACTTAAAGAAATGGGCTGTCACTCAATTTGTATTAAGGATATGTCGGGACTTCTTGCGCCGTATGTTGCCTACGACTTGGTTACAAAGTTAAAAGCCGAACTCGGCGATACGCCCGTTGAACTTCATACGCATTGCACGTCGGGATTTGGGCACGCGACATATATTAAAGCGATTGAAGCGGGCGTTGATATTATCGACTGCGCACTTTCACCTTTCTCCTGCGACACAAGCCAGCCTTGCACCGAAACAATTTTGGCGATGTTTGAAGGCAGCAAGTATGAACAAGTTGAAGTTCCCGCCGTCGTCGTCAATGCACGAGATGAAAGTCAAACTTTGGATCGTCAAGCCCTTACGCCGATTGCAAAACATTTCTTGGGCGTCAAAAAAGAATTGATTGAAGAGTTTGGACTCAAAGGTTACTTCGATGTAAATCCGAATGTGCTTGACTTCCAAATTCCCGGCGGTATGCTCTCAAATCTCACAAATCAGCTTAAAGAAGCTGGCATGGAGGATAAATATCAAGACCTGCTCGATG
>JAFTEG010000277.1 GCA_017453765.1 Selenomonadaceae bacterium | reverse complement strand
GCGGTAATTTGTTCGCCGTCATTGTAGCGCGCGCGGCATTTACCAATTTCACCTACATTAAGGTGGCAATGGTGCGGACAAATTTCACAGACTTTAGCCGGTAGCTTAGAACCGATAGCTTGTAAATTTTTTTCGTCATCAGCGCCGTTTAAAATTTGTCGGTCACTTTCCACTTGTTCACCTCCACTTCCGTAAATCCTTTTTGCGCTAAAATTTTTCCTACCGCCGCATTGACGTTGAAAAGCATTAAGCCGCCGTTACAATTTTCATTTATGTCAATCAACATACGAATACCGGCGGAGGAAATATATTCCAGCGCGGCGCAGTTAATTTTCACTTCATCAATGACGTTACGCGCCTTTTCATTTTCAAATGACGCCAAAATTTTCGGTGCCGATAAACTGTCAACTCTGCCGCGCAGTGTCATTAATAAAATGCCGTCGTCATAAGTATGTGACATCTCGAAAGAATTTTGTTTCGGCGTCGCAGTCTCTTGAAGTTTTCGTGTATCGTCAAGGCTTATAACCCAGTAATGACAATGCCGCATCGCGTCTTTGAACCGGTGAATCTGCGCGGGAGTAAGTTGCCGATAAACGCCAAGCTCCGGCATATTCGCGGATAAATTGATTCGCTCAAATTTCAAGCCGTGACTTGCCAAAAGATTTTCCGCCGCTTTAAGTGAGGCCGGTACATTTTCTAAATCTAAAATGAATGAATTGAACAAATTCGCCACGTCAGATTGTTTCATCGCGGCGTTACCGGTCGTCGTCAGCTTGCCGAGAGAATCTTCACCAAAAACTGATTTAAAGGTCAACATAAACTGCAACTTAATTTCAGGGTCAGGCGTTATCCAACAGCCGCCGTGCCGCTCCAACAACGCGCGAATGTTTGAAATAACGGCGTCAACTTCACTTTCGGTAAAGTACATCATCATTCCTTCGGTGGTAATACAAAGCGGCTCGTCAATGCCGCGCAACGCCTTTTGAAGTGATTCGTAATTCGTCGCGTCAACTTCACAAAAGGATATGCGGTCGGGATACTTTGCAAGGGAGTGAATGACAGGCGAAAATTCCTGCACTACAATGGGTAAATCCATTCCGATAAAGCGCAGACCTTTTTCCGTCACGTGAAGAGCCTTCGGCGTGTAACCGCAGGGCAAATCTACGCAGGTACGGTAACCCGAATTTTCAATCACGTGACACATAGTGCGGTACTTAGCCTCAACAACAAGGGCATTGCCGAGAATCGTTTCGGCGTCCGGCATATATTTCAGCGGCTGATTGTTTTCAAGGTGTAAGCAACGGGCAATTTTGTCGGAATCAGCAATTCCCGCCTGCGTCATAAGGCAGACTGCCGTTTTTGCCGTAAAAAATACAGGATTTATACGCGCCTGCACGCTGTAAATTTCATTCATAGGGTTTAGGGTCTAGTGTCTAGGAATTTTCATTACGCATTACGCATTATTCCAAGTTTTATTTTGATAATCGACAGTGTATGAAACGTCGCTTTGTTCAAGTTGAAATGTTGAAGGCTGTCCCAAAATATTCAGCGAACCGCCGTAGGTGAACGAAAGATTTACGCCGTTATCGGTAATCTGCGCGGAAGAAATTTGACTTAAATTAACGTTTCTAAGCAACACGATATCTTGACTTTCCGCGTTGTGAACGGTATCGTTGCCGCCGTTAATGTCGTAAATGAAAGTATCAACCCCCGCGCCGCCGTAAAGCTCATCGTCGCCCAAATAACCGCCCCAAAGTTGTGAGCCGCCGTTACCTGCGCGAATGACATTATTCACATTGTCTGCGCCGAAAAGTATGTTAAGTTGGTTTCCGTCGCCAAAATCTTCGCCGTTAATTTCGCCGGCATTTTCCGCCATATATGCATAGGCTCTGCCGCCGTCGGGATTGGCAAAGCTTATGGTCTTGCCGCGTACATCACGAATAATCAACGGATTGGCTTGGGTGCCTTCTTCTGTTTCGGTACTTGAAAGAGCTATGAAATCATTAAACGTGTCTGAAAGTCCTGCCGCAACAAAATTCGTCGCGTAGTTAATGGTATTTGATTCGTCGTAATTCGTGATAATCGTAGTGTTGCCGTCAAAATTTATCGTCTGATTTTTATTTTCATCCGTCCCAACAAAAATATTTGTATCGGCGGCAGCTTTCGCAATAAAACGCAGGTACGCATCACCGGCAGAATAGCTAGAACCGTTTGATTCATCATAAGACAAAGCTTGAACTAAGGTATCGCTATTTTGAAAGAAATATCTGATCTCTGCTGTATGTTCAGCATTAAAATCATCGTCGCCTTGAATTAAATCCGCCACGCCTTCAATAAAAAATTTCGGCATGCCGGAAAGTTTTAAAGTCCCGCTTGCCAACATCGCCGCGTGTACCATTTCATGCGCAACAGTCCTATCCAGAAACTTCCTTATGTGAGAACCAAGATAACAAAGTCCATTGGGATTAGTTTCATCAATTTTGCCGTAAGTTGCAAGATTAAATCCGATTATAAGATTGTCGGAAGGCAAACTATCCGTATTTCTTGCCGTCGTGAATTGCGAATCCCCAAAATCTCCGTCGGCAATCAACTGAATTTCAATAGTCTTGCCGTCAAAATCCAAGCCGTACGAATCATAAATAAGTTTTGCGCCTTCTTTAAGCCAATACGTATTCAAGCCTTTGATAATAGTAAGCTCGGCTTTTTTCATATCGCCGTAAGTGGCGTTGCCGGTAAAAAGTGATCTATAGTCCGAGTAAAATGCCTCGTTTTCGTCAAAATCGTTAAGGTCGACAAGGAAACGCGAATCTTTCATACGGTCATTAGGATCTGTCGTACTGTCCACAGCCGTACCGGAAACAAATTTTGAAAAACTTTCCGGCCACTTGACATTAAAGGTGAAAGACTTGCCGTCATCGCCGGTGTACGTAATTTGCGTTGTGGAACCTTCCGCCGGAAGTGTCGCTACAGATAAATCGCCTGATTCGGGTACAATGTCAGCCGCATTTTTCTTGACGGCGCCGCCTGCATTTGAACCGCTTATCGCGCCGGTGTCTGCTTCATAATCGTAATTTGCACCGATAACCATGCCGGTAACTTTTTCCAAGCGCGTATCGGAATCAAGCTCGGAATAGCCTTCAACCCCGTCGGCGGTAAGCGCTGCTTTAAAAATGCTGACAGAAGTTTTAAAATCGTCCATTGTGCTGACTGCGCGAACAGCTTTATCAAGCGCAATTTCGCCGACATAGTTACCGTTTTCGTCCGAAAAATCTTTCAACACGGTAAAAAAATTTTTCATGACTTCAACTGCCGTTGCCATAGGTATCCACCTTTCAAATTTTAAATCGCTGAAAAAAATTAAACCGCTTAAAAATTATCAGCGGGTAAATAAAAATCAGTAGCGGGTAATAGAAATTAACAGCGGGTAATAGAAATTCACAGCGGGTAATAGGAATTAACAGGAGTAATGGAAATTAACAGGAGTAATTAAATCATCTGCGCTTGATAAAGTTTTGAATAAGCGCCGTTGCGTTTCATCAAGTCATCGTGCGAACCCGCCTCAATGATTCTGCCCTTGTCGATAACAACGATAGCGTCACAATTTCGGACAGTAGAAAGGCGGTGCGCAATCATCAGCATTGTACGACCGCGTGCAATAGGCTCAATGTTGCTCATAATGATATTTTCCGACTCGTAGTCCAGAGCGGACGTAGCCTCGTCAAAAATCAAAATGCGCGGGTCCGTAATAAGTGCGCGCGCAATTGCAACACGTTGACGCTGACCGCCGCTTAACAAACTGCCGCGTTCACCGACGAATGTTTCATAGCCGTGCGGAAAGTTGCTGATAAAGTCATCGGCGCCTGCAAGTTTAGCCGCGCGTACAACATCTTCATGCGTAGCGTTGGGGCAAGCAATGCGGATATTTTCTTCAACCGTGCCG
>JAFTEG010000276.1 GCA_017453765.1 Selenomonadaceae bacterium | reverse complement strand
CCTATGGACGATTTGTTTATGAGGTATATGTACTACCTTTTGGCGCGGAGCGGCACTAAGAGTGATACTTTTAAAGGTCTCCGCCCTTATTACGAAAAAAATAATTATGCCGTTTTGCAGAGTAACAAGACTTTTGAAGATTTAGTCGAGTTGGCAAATTTTTGGGACGACGTAAATAAGCGCAATGACGAACGTTTTTCAGAAAGAGTGCTAAGAAGGCTGTACGTCTTGAAATTTTCGCCGAATAATATTTGGGCTTATATAGTGTCGCTTTACTTTATGGGCAACCGCGATAAAAATAATTTGCTTGACGATGAGCGCTTTTATATTTTTCTAAATAAGATAACCGCAATGCTTTTAATGCACGCTATAGTTAATCCCGGCGTTCAATCCATTAGGCGTCCGTTCTTTTTGGAATTTGCCAACATTTTAAATGACAACGAATTAAAATTTAAACAGTTCGTTCAAAATAAAAATGTCGTGTTAGAAAAAATGCGGGACATAAAATTTTCCAACACCAAAGGCATTACCCGCGCCATACTTGCTTGGTGGACTTTCAATGACGACGCGCAGGAACTTCCGCCGCTCGACACTAAACTTGAAATTGAACACATTTACGCCGTCAAACGCCATGAATTTTCGCCGCTTGCCGATGAATCGCACCTTGAATGTCTCGGCAACAAGGCTTTACTTGAAAAGCGCATTAACATTCGTGCCGCCGATTATCGCTTTGCCGATAAGGCTAAATACTATCTCGGCTACACGAAGGGCAAACAAAAAATCTCCGGTACCATGATTCGCGAACTGCGCACCCTTGCCAAAACGCAAACCGATTTTACCGAAGATGATATTTTGATTCGCAACGAAAGTATTTTTGACGCCTTTGTTGAATTTCTCGCGCAGAATAATCTGTTACGCTAAACGTCACGCCGCCTGTCGCAGGGCGGTTTTTTTATTCCACCCAAATCTTTACAATGTCACGCGGTATCTTTTTAAACTCAATCCCGTACCGCCGCAAAAACTCTTCACCTACCGCGCAACTCTCCGCAAATATAACGTATGAATCTGCGCGGGTTCGCATTGTTGCCAAAAAATCGCTGTCCAACGCGCCTTCATAAAAATAATACGCCGTGCCTTTGTCCACTCCCATAAACGCCGCGCAGTCCTCAACATTCGGCTTAACATACGGCGTTCGCGTTTCCATTGCCCATACGTAGCCGCGAATTTGTTCAATGTCAACGGCAGGATTTATGTCGCCTTCCACAAACAGCGGCGCGCCTACTTCATAATAATCAAAACTGCCGCCGATTCGTCGCACCCGCTCCGCAGTAATGGTTTCGGCGTAAGGCTCCATTTCTACCAAAATAAATTTTCTGTCGCCGCCGTCCACCGCATTTAAATTCAAAACAGCATGAGCTGTCGTGCCGCTACCTGCAAAGGCGTCAAGCACGATTGAATTTTTGTCCGAATACAATTCAAGGCAACGTTTAATCAAGTCCACCGGCTTAGGATATGTGAAGACCGCTTGACCGTCAAAAATTTCTTTCAATGCCTTTGTTGCGTCCTGCGAATGTCCAACTTCAGAATACTTCCAAATGGTCATCGGCGTAACACTTTGCTTTACCTCTGACAAAAATCTTTTAATGCTTGGCACATTGTCGCCGTCTTCGCCAAACCAAATTTTATTTTCTTCAACATATTTTTGAAAAGTTTCTTTGTCCAAACGCCAGCAATATCCTTTTGGCGGAAAAACTTTTCTTCCGCTCGGCGTCGTAATTTCATAAACTTTACTTTCAACAATAGGACCTACTGATAAATCTGAAGCTTTCCATAAACCGCGCGGGTCATTGTCAGGATTTTTATATCTTTTATCAGCTTCATTACTGCGCGGCAAGCCGTGACAAACCAGTTGCGAAATATTTTTTGCATAACAGATTAAGTAATCGTGACTCGTCGAAAAATGTTTTTTCAAATTTACAGGCGCATATGCACGCTCCCAAATTACTTGCGCCAAAAAATTTTGCCTGCCGAAAATTTCTTCGCAGATATCGCGCAGGTAATTTTGCTCATTGTCATCAATGCTGATAAAAATAGCGCCGTCGTCCGACAGAAGTTGTTTCAAAAGTTTTAAGCGCGGGTACATCATACAAAGCCATTTATCGTGCCGCGAATAATCTTCGCCCTCACGTCCAACCACTTGACCGAGCCACTTTTGAATCTGCGGGGAATTAACATTGTCGTTGTAAACCCAGCCTTCATTGCCGGTGTTATACGGCGGATCAATGTAAATGCATTTGACGCGACCTTCATACAGCGGCAAGAGGGATTTCAGCGCCAAAAGGTTATCGCCGTGAATAATTTTATTGCCGGTGCCGCCGCCGAAATTATATTTGAAGTCAAGCGCGTGACAGGGAACCTGCGCGGCGAAGTTAACAACCTTGTCTTTACCGAGCCAATTAAGTGTGGGCAAAAAAACTACTCCCTTCAAAAAAGTTTGGTAGTATAATATAATTCAAGACTGAAAATTTTCTGCAAATATAATAGCGTGTTAAAAATATTTGTGATACAATGAAATTCAGGAGGTGTCTGAAATGGATTATTTGCTGGTGATTTTGGCAACGGTAGCGGTAATATTCGGCGGGAAGGCAGCTTGGGATTGGAAAAAAAATCGAACGCCGCGCCTTGAATTGGGTGAGCTTGAAGAGGAACGCGCAGAATATTTGCAAGAAAACTTTGAGAAGGCGCTGGCAGATTTCAAGTACATAGAAGAGGCGCGAAAGACGATTGGCGACAGGGAACTTTCGGCGCAACTTGCCAATTTGCAAAAGGTAGCGGGAAATTTAATATCGCACTTGGAAAAAAATCCCGAACGCATACCGCTGGCGTACAAGTTCATAGACTATTATCAAGACCGCGCAGTAAAAATCGTAAAGCAGTATCAAGAATTGGAGGCGACACAACTTTCAACGAATCGCGTAGAAGAGCTGAAAGAAAAAATGCGGTTAATGCTGTCGTCACTTGATGCGGCGTACGAGGATCAATTTGAACACGTGCTGAATGAGCAAATAATATCAGCGGACGCCGAATTAAAAGTAATGGAGCAACAACTAGACGCGGAAGGAATAAAACGCAAGCCGATTGAAATTGGACAGCGTGACGAATATGACAACGTGCGAATCGACACGGATTTATTGGACAGACCGTTGGGCGGCGTCGATACGAATTTGAGAAATTTGCCGGTATCGGCAAGCATGAAACGCGGCGTACCTACTTCAACGGGACGAGTACGCTACACTTCAAATCGGCGCAAAGATATAGTTGCAGGGTTCCCTGAAAATGAGCGACCGGAAATTATTCAGCGCAAATTGATTCAATCGGCGTTGGCGATATTTTTCGGTTCACTCGGTGCGCATAAATTTTATCAAGGAAAAACCTTTCAAGGCATTTTGTACATTTTATTTTTTTGGACGACAATACCGACATGGATTAGTTTTGTAGAAGGCATAAGGTATTTGTTTATGCCGGTTGAAGATTTTTATTTTCAGTACCTCGACAAAGATAAGAATAGGAAATAGGCGCTAGGGGCTAGGGAGTAGTTAAAATGGAAGAGATAATAGGTAAATACAACACGGCAATTTCCTATGCAAAAGTAATTGAAGACGGCGCACGCGAACAAATACGGCGAATGTGCGACTACGAATTTACGCGCGGCAGTAAAATTCGCATAATGCCGGACGTACACGAAGGCGCGGGTTGCACAATCGGCACCACGATGACAGTCACCGACAAAGCCGTACCAAACCTTGTAGGCGTCGACATAGGTTGCGGCATGTACACCGTGCCTTTGGAAGTTGAGGAAATAGATTTTGAAAAGTTCGACGAGGCGGCGCACTACGTACCTTCCGGCAAAAATGTTTGGGAAGGGCGCAACGAGCGAATGGATTTAAGCGAATTAATTTGTTACCGCAGTTTGCAGGATACGCGCAGGATTGAACGAAGTATAGGCACATTGGGCGGCGGCAATCACTTCATTGAAATTGACAGAGCGCGTGACGGAAAATTTTATTTGGTAATTCATTCCGGCAGTAGAAATTTAGGCAAGCAGGTTGCGGAAATTTATCAGACACTTGCCGTAGATTTGGCGAAGGGCAAAGAGGAGCTTTTCAAAGAGCAGGAACGCATTATTCGCGAATACAAAGAGGCAGGCAGGCGAAAAGAAATTCAAGGCGTTTTGGTTGCACTCAGGAAAAATTTTCATGAAAATAATCCCACCGTCCCCGCCGATTTATGTCACGTCTACGGCAAATATTTTCATCAGTACCTGCACGATTTAGCCTACTGTCAAGAATTTGCAAAGAAGAATCGTGAAACCATTGCAAAGGTGCTTTTAAAGCGGACGGGCATTTCAGGCGGTCAAGGTTTTCATACGACGCATAATTACATTGACACGGAAGAAAGTATTCTGCGTAAAGGTGCTATTGCCGCGCACAAAGGCGAAGTGGTTTTAATTCCGATAAATATGCGTGACGGCTCGGTATTGGCGGTAGGTAAAGGCAATGCGGATTGGAATTATTCGGCGCCGCACGGTGCAGGACGCTTGATGTCACGTTCACAGGCTAAGGAGCAACTTAGTATGGACGAGTTCAAGCAGAGCATGGAAGGCGTTTACACTACGTCGGTAAATGAATTTACGCTTGACGAATCGCCAATGGCATATAAATCTTTGGACGATATAATTGACGTTATCGGCGACACGGTGGAAATTGTCGACGTCATGAAGCCGGTGTATAATTTCAAGGCGGGTTGAATTTTTTGCGAGAGGAGGAATATTTCTTCACTCGACTTAGAAAAATATTTTTCAGCTTGTATCGGAATTGGATTTAATTTCAGGCGGGGCGTGCCTTGTCAAATTTCTTACT
>JAFTEG010000275.1 GCA_017453765.1 Selenomonadaceae bacterium | reverse complement strand
GATAAACTTGTTCTTCCAATTCGTAAGTTTCCATAACTAACTCCCCCGCTTTATTGCGTCGCTGACAGAATCTTTCACCATTTCATAAATTTCATTACGCCGCGCATCTAAACTGGGGTAAATAAACGGCTTATTTATTTTTGGGTCAAACTCCACGCTTGCCCCGTAAAAATATTGCCTTCCGTGCTTATCCGTTTTAAAGGCATTTGCGGAAATTGCATAAACCGCGCCGCCGCTTTTTGGCTCGGCCTTGATTGAATCGCGCAGATTACCCGTTTTGACGGGACAGCGGCTTTTTGCTTCTTCAACAACAATATCGGCACCTTGTTTTAATGCGTCTTTCGCAGATTGAACGACATGCTTGCCTATTTCTCGAAGTGCCGCAACAGTTTTTGAAGTTGACATTCCCGTTATATGACCGTGTGAAAATCCTCCGCCGCCATAATGACTTCGGCTACGTGCCATCTTCAATCACCTCCGCGCAGTCCATGCAAACAAACTTTTTTTTGCCTTCAAAAGGGAATGGCGGGGACAGCATCTTTAAGCGTCTTCCCCGCCATAAAATTTCATCATTCGGCAAAATATCTGTCCTGTGTCTGATCGTCACGCGATAGTTAATGACATTTTTTCTTTCAGGCGTTTCGTCGTTAATTTTCGCAATCAACGGATAAACTTTAGCCCACACGATACACCGCGTAATTTCTTCGCCTTGAACAATATCGCCGTATTGGTTTTGAGTTGTCGGAAAGTAAACAATGCTGATTCTTTCGCTTAAATCCGCGATTGAAACGTGCATTAAAAACATTCCTTCCGTAACCCGAAAAGTAAACTTCTTAAGCGTAAAGTTAAAGCGTGAGTATCTGCGTCTTCGCGATGTTCATAGAAAAAGCCCAATGCAAACAATACCGCGATTTTTGCGACTTCACCCGCTGATTCAAATTCGTTTTCGTCAAGGCGTGTTACGTCTTGGCACAAATTTTGAGAGGATTTGAGCAAGGTCTCAATCAGTGTGTCTTCCTCATTAGTATCAACGCGCAAATACTCTTTCGCTTGTTCAAGTGTAATAATCATCTTTAGAGCGCAAAGTCGATAACTTCAAGAGAGTGCGGAATTACCGTATATTTACCTTCAAAATGGTTGATAGCAATTTTCACGATACGGCGATCCGCGTTTCTGGTGATAAGCGTCTGCTCGGCGATAAACCAATAATTAACGCCTTTTACCTGCTGTTTGCCGACGTAAAGCAACGGCTTATAACCTGCGCCGCACTCTTTAAGCCCTTCGAGTTCGCCCCACGCACTGGCCGCCTCTTGCGGAAGTTTAACAGTTCCGTCAAATTTCTCAAATTCAGTTTTTCCAAACATTTTCAATTCCCCCTAAAATAATTTTACGCTCTCATCTGCAAAACTTGAACGGCTTCAGGCAATACCAAAATTCCGTCAACTCTTTCAGACATCAAATAACCCGTCATAAAATTCGGCGCGTAAACTTCTTTCAATTCTTGGAATGTTCTTGCCCCTCTGTCGCCTATGTTGTAGTAGGAAATATCGCCGAATATGATAACTTTTGCCTCTGCCGCTATTGTCGGTACATAAGATGACGTATAAATTGGATAGCCGAGTAAACGATCCGGCTCATCCGCCGCAAAACTGGGTTGCCACAAATAATTTTGGGTATTGTCTTTGAGCTTACGAATTGCGGCAAGTATGCTGTCATTCATGATAAATGACGCATTTTTACGATACGGGCGTTTCAAGCTGTAAACGAGATTTATAATTTCGTCAGACGTGATAGCGGTTGTCGAATTGGTAGTAACTCCGACTTGTGCGTCTTTCAAAATTCCGCTTGGCTGATTGTTTGCTCCGCCCGTGCCGTTGATAAATTTATCTTCTTCAGCGTTTGAAATGGTTTTTCCGAATTGGTCAAGAATGTAGCTTTCAAGATTGAACATGGAATCCGTCAATAATTCATTTGTAACTTGAACACCTACCGCCAATTTGTATGCCTTCAAAGTTTTTTGGCTGAAAGTTGCATTGCTGAAAGTTATCTGTTGTCCTTCTGCAATCCAGGCGGCCGCTGGTTTTGTTGCCGCTATCGTCAATTCATAATCGCCGG
>JAFTEG010000274.1 GCA_017453765.1 Selenomonadaceae bacterium | reverse complement strand
ATAAGCGCTGATTTTAGTCAAACTTTCCGGCAATTTTACTTCTGTCAACGATTCGCAATCTTTAAATACGCCGAATACTCTTCCTTCTCTTTTGTCATGGTAACCGTCAGCGATTGAAATTAAACTGTCGGGCAGAATGATTTTTTTCAACGCCGTGCAATTTGAAAATGCATTCAAATGTATGGAAGTCAAACCGGCGGGCAAATTTATTTCTTTCAGATTAATACAGTTACAAAATGTCCATTCATTAATTTCAGTCAAGCCTTTTGGCAATGTAATTTTTTTCAACGCCACGCAACCAAAAAATGCACCTTGACCGATAAAAGTCAAAGCGTCCGGCAATTTTATTTCTGTCAACGCCGCGCAACCCAAAAAGGCATCTTTATCGATAGAAGTCAAGCCTTTTGGCAATGTGATTTTTTTCAACGCCGTGCAGTCTTCAAATTCACCTTGACCGATAGAAGTCAAAGCGTCCGGCAATTTTACTTCTTTCAGATTAGTACAACTGTTGAAGGTCCATCCGTCAAGTTTAGTTAATCTGTCCGGCAACTTTATTTCTTTCAAAGCATAGCAACCGAAAAATGCACCTTTACCGATAGAAGTCAAACCGGCGGGCAAATTTATTTCTTTCAACGACTCGCAACCGTTAAATGCATTTTCGCCGATTTCAGCTAAGTTTTCAGGCAGGACAATTTTTTTCAACGCCTTACAGCCGCCAAATGCACAGCTGCCGATTTTAGTCAAACTTTCGGGAAATTGTACTTCTTTCAAGCTCGTGCAACCGACAAAAGCGCCGTGTATTTCTTCTAATTCTCCATCTTCATTTTCGTCATAATAAGCGTCATCGATTGAAATTAAACCTTCGGGCAAAATTACTTTTTCCAACTTGTCACAGTCAGCAAATTCGTCAACTTTTATTGACTTCACGCCGTCACTGACGACAACCGTACCGACTGCGCGTTCTTTGTTGTCTGCGCGCGAATTTTTTACACTTTTTTTAGCACTCATTTTTTTACCTCCGATAATTTTTTGAAACATTATAAACCAAAAATTTCAAATTTGATATAATTTCGGCGAAAGGAAGTGTTTGTATGACTGAAAAAAATTTACTTGAACTTCTGCGCGGCTATAAAAATAATACGGTGGAAGAGGGAGAAATTTTAACGCGGCTGAAGAATCTGCCGTTGGACGCGGTAGAAAAGATAGGCTTTGCAAACATTGACCATAACCGAGAATTGCGGCAGGGTTTTCCCGAAGTCATTTACGCGGCAGGTAAGACGAAGGAGCAGGTTAAAGAAATTTTCAAGCGGCTTTATGAACGAAGTGAAGGCAATTTAATTGCGACGCGTGCAAGCCGTGAGAAGTTTGAATACTTAGCTCCGGAAATTCCCGCCGCGCAGTACAGCGACGCCGCGCAGATGATTTATCTTGACAGAAAAAAAATCGTACGCGACGAATCACGAACGATTTTAATTTTGACTGCCGGAACAAGCGATTTACCCGTTGCAGAGGAAGCGAGATTAACGGCGTATCTTTTCGGCAACGCGGTAAAAATTTTTCATGACTGCGGCGTTGCAGGCATTCACCGGCTTTTTGCGCATATGCGTGACATTGAAAGTGCAAGCGTGATAATTGTTGTTGCCGGTATGGAAGGCGCGTTGGCAAGCGTGGTAGGCGGTTTGACGGATAAGCCGATTATTGCCGTGCCGACAAGCGTAGGTTACGGTGCGTCGTTTAACGGCATTGCCGCTCTGCTTGCCATGTTGAACAGCTGCGCGGCGGGAGTTTCGGTAGTCAACATTGATAACGGTTTTGGTGCCGCAGTTGCCGCAAGCAAGATGGTGAAGTTAGGAGTTAGGAGTTAAGAGTTAAGAGTTAGGAGTTAAGAGTAGTACTCCTCACTCCTCACTCTTCACTCCTTACTAAAATACTTATTTACAATTTTCACGGCGCAATATTCTCCGCACATTGAGCAAGCCTCTTCATTAACTTCATTCCGAGCGCCGCGTTTCGCCTTTGCCAAGTCAGAATCAATCGCCAAATTAATCTGCGCGTCCCAATCCAAATTTTTTCGTGCCTTAGCCATTTGTAAATCCCAATCCACAGCGCCTTTAACGCCTTTCACAATGTCAGCGGCATGAGCGGCAATGCGTGACGTGATAACGCCTGCGTGTACGTCTTCAATCGTCGGCAAGCAAAGATGTTCAGCCGGCGTGACGTAACACAGAAAATCAGCGCCGCTTATCGCCGCCATTGTACCGCCAATCGCCGCCGTAATATGATCGTAGCCCGGCGCAATGTCTGTTACAAGCGGTCCCAAGACGTAGAAAGGCGCGTTGCGGCAAATTCTCTTCTCCAACTTCATATTTGCGGCAATTTGGTCAAAGGGAACATGTCCGGGACCTTCCACCATGACTTGAACGCCGCGTTTCCATGCACGCTCGACAAGTTCGCCGAGTGTAATTAATTCGGTAAGTTGCGCACTGTCCGTAGCGTCGGCAATACAGCCGGGACGCATTCCGTCACCTAAGCTTACCGTCACGTCATATTTTTCGCAAATATCCAAAATGTCGTCGTAATGTTCATAGAGCGGATTTTCTTTTTCATTGTGCAAAATCCAACCGGCAATGAATGAACCGCCGCGACTTACTATGTCCATTTCGCGCTTTTGACGCCGCATTTTTTCAATCGCCGAAAGTGTAACTCCGCAGTGCAACGTCATGAAGTCCGCGCCGTCTTTAGCCTGCGTTTCAATCGTTTGCAATAAATCTTCCGCCGTCATTGCGACAACCGCGCCGTGTTTGCGAATTGCCGTAACCGCCGCTTGATAAACGGGTACGGTGCCTACCATTATCGTCGAATGTTCGATAATTTTTTTGCGCGAAAGATCTATATTTTTGCCGGTACTTAAATCCATAACCGAATCAGCGCCGCACTTTATCACCTCATCGAGTTTTTCCAATTCCGGATCAATGTCAGGGAACGTGCTTGACGTACCGATATTCGCGTTGACTTTGGTACGTAAACCTTGACCGACGCCGCACGGCTTTAAATTTTTGTGATTGACATTCGCACAGAGTGCAATGACTCCTGCGGCAACGCCGTCACGAATTTTTTCGGCGTCAATATTTTCAGATTCGGCGACAATTTTCATTTCGTCCGTGATTTTACCTGCGCGGGCAAGTTGCATTTGTGTTGACATAAAAATTTCAATCCTCCAAATTTAAAAACTTTTTAAAACGTTTAACGACAAGTCCGGCTAAAATTGAGCCGCAGACCGTTGAAATTAAAAACGGCACGACGTACGCATAAAAGGCAATGTCACCGGCAGTCTGTCCCAAAAATAAAATTGCGAAGGGGTACGCCAAAAGTCCGCCGATAATTCCCGTGCCTAAAGCTTCTGCAACAACGGCGGCGTAAATATTTTTCGTATTGCTGTAGACAATGCCGCTTAACAACGCGCCGCACATACTGCCCGGAAAAGCCAAAATACTTCCCAGACCGAAAATATTTCGCAAAAGTGACGCCGTAAATGCGGCACCGACTCCGTACCACCTGCCCAAAAGTACCGCGCAGAAAACATTTACCATATGCTGAACCGGCGCACATTTACTTCCCAGTATCGGAAAAGATACAAAACTGCCGACAACCGCTATTGCCGTAAGCAACGCCGCCAATACCAGTTTTTTTGTTGGAACCTTTTGCATAAAATTTTTACCTCCCATAAATCTTTGAACTCTTAAATAAATTTTTTCACCTGCCATAAATTTTTTCCACTGCCAAAAAAAATTAGAGATCACCGCGCAGGTAATCTCCAATTAAAAAAATCTTCCTACGTCGGCATTATCCGAATCAGGTTTAAGGGTCGAAGTTTCAAACTTCCTCTCAGCCTGTACAACAAGCTCCCCTGCTATTCAATTTTCAATTTAAATTCAAGTCAAAATAAATTCGCTTACCACGTCCTAAAGTCCGGGAAAATTTTCAACGTACTTTATTTTTATGTCCGGAAAATTTTCTACAAACTCAATGGTAAAATCTTCGCCGTGTTCAACAAACTGCCATTCGCCAATGTGGTTTGGAAAGGAATTGACGATTTTAACTTTAATGTCGGGAAAATTTTCCACAACCTTAACTTTAATATCGGCAAAATTTTTCACGATTTTTACCTTGCCGCATAACTTAATGCCTTTGAAGTAGCCGTCCGAACTGATAACGGAAGACGCCGACGCTATGAAAGGCGTTAAAAATATGCAAAACGCGATTAATAAAGCTGATAACTTTTTCATCGTGCCACCCCTTCAGCCGCCGATTAAAATATATTCGCTTACAAATACAATGACGCAACATAAAACCGCCACGCGGAATAAACTTGCTCCGAACCACGCCGCCGTAATTCCCACTACCAATGCCAACGCGCCGGAAATTTCGGACTGCGTAGCGTGCAAAATCGCGGGAAATGTCATCACCGCCAGTGTAACGTACGGAACGTAGTACAGAAATGACCGCAACGTTACATTTTTTATTTCGCGCCGAATCAATGTCAGCGGCAAAATTCGTATTGCCAACGTTATCGCGCTCATTACTGCAAGGTAAATGTATATGTCATGCGTCATTAATTTTTTTTACTCCTCAAACCATTTTTCCGGTACAACGTCAATTTAAATTCAATCGCGTCCATTGGCTAACACCTTTTCTAAATTCCGATTTTAATTATTTTATCTGCAATGTCAACTATTTTTATCGGCAAGCGGGTCTTCGCCGTA
The DNA here is from genome assembly GCA_017453765.1 of Selenomonadaceae bacterium. Taxonomy (GTDB): domain Bacteria; phylum Bacillota; class Negativicutes; order Selenomonadales; family Selenomonadaceae; genus Quinella. The sequence goes on along the minus strand of JAFTEG010000274.1, from coordinate 2,239 downwards.
TTTATTCGAACCGACAGTCCCGCGTTTGAACAATAAAAACATATTGACTGCGAAACAAAGTATCATCAGCTGCATTGTAATTTAAATCGTGAAGGCGCCGGACATTAAGACAATATAAAAAATAAATTTGCAAGCCGCATACTACCAATATAAACAGGGAAAGTTCCGGCAAAAGATTTTCAAGCTCTTTATCCGAATAACTGTTTAAAGGCAAGAAGGGTATTGCAAAAAAAATATTGACTATAAGCGCGCGTTTAAAGTAGCGCCAACGGTTTAAGCGTCCGTCCTTTTTCAAAAAAGTATCGTAAAATTTCACGTAAAGTCCTGCGTTTTGATTTGGGCTTGACGGCGAAGTAAATCCTTCGTAACACTCTTGTGATTCATATGGCATAGGCGGCTGATTAGAATTTTCGCCTACCACTTTCGTGCCGCAAGCACTGCAAAATTTGGAGTCAGCTTTTAATTGTGCACCGCATTTAATACAAAAATTACTCATTGCCCTTTTCTCACGTTGAGATCTGTAATTATCCAATCGCCGCTAATTTTATTAAGCGTCGCCGTGCCGTAAAAAATTTGCGTCCTGATTCTGCCGCTGTCTTTGTCACGTGAAGTCAGCTTGTAATTTAAAATAACTTCGTTGCCGTCATCAGATAAAATTTTCATATCCGAAACGTCATTTGAAATTACGTCGGCGTGACCTTGTGAAAAATCTTGAAAGCTCTGCATGTAATCTTGCATTGAATAGGACAGCATATTGTAAGCAGTCAGCATTCTTCCTTCGGCTATCGACGTGTAATATTCAATCAGCACAGACTTTGCGTCATCTGCGCTGTGATTTTTATTTATCGGCGTGTATATCGACTCCGGCAACGGCATACTTACAGGCGGTTTAATGTCATTTAAATTTTGTAAATACTCATTGGAGTACTCGCTCTTACTCGGTTTTTTTAAATCATTATAAGTTATTTGCGGCGGATCGTACTTGTACGAATTAATTTCGCGGCTTGAATAGCTTGAAGTTTGCGCCACTCTGTTTGAAGTTTTTTTACCGTGATCTTCTTCGTAAGCTAAAACCCCCGCCACCACAAGAAACACTACAAGCAAGGCAATAATAGGCGTGTTAGAATTTTTCGCAGGAGCATTTATGCTTGAAACATTGGCGCCGCACTTGCAACAGAAAGCGTCGCCGTCATCAAGTTGTTGACCGCATTTGTAACAGAATTTCATAAGATATTGCCCCTTTCATAAAAAATATTTGCAATTACCATTCGTAATATGTTTGTCTGTCAACCTCACGCCAGGTGTGGTAATAAGTTCCATCGCTACAAGGAATCCGTTGCCTTGTTGAAGGTGAATAGTCATCTAAACTTTTCGTCTTCCATCCGCATTTAGCACAAATCCAATAATGTACCTCGTTACTTGCAAAAACTTTTTCAGAGGGACAAATTATAGCAAGCAAAATAATTATTGTCGGCAACAATACTGATATTATGATTTTCATTTGAATCAACCTTTTCTGAAATATATTTTCTTTTAGAATATAATAAATTCCAATGAGATTTGTCGCCGCAAAAGAGACAAACGCCTAAAAAATCGAGTTGCCCAGCGGGTTCAAGCCGTAATAATCCAAAATCTCGTTAATTAGAAATAAATCATAGATTTTATTTTCAAAGAAAAATTTTATAATCATATCTTCCTTGTTGTTGTCGGAAAAAGTGTAGCCTGCCTTGCCCAATAGCTCAAGCGCCTCGTCCAACGTCAATTCAAGCGCAAAACAAATCGCCCAGATTGTACGTTCACTCGGCGTGTAATTTCTGTAGCGCCGAATCTTTGAAAAAATGCGGCGGTCAATCTGCGCCCTTTTGTACACCTCAACTTCACTCAAGCCCTTTTGCTTTATCAAGTCGCGTACATATTGCCCGAAGGTTCCTTCCAACTCCAACTTGTCAAGCATTTTGTCAATCTGCCAAATTATCGCGCCTTTAAAGCCGTCGTACTTGTCCGGCTTTTTTTCTTCCGCACTTCTGCCTATAGAAAATTTTGCGCCGGATAAAATTATCGTGCCTTCAGGTGGCGACTCCGGCTCAACGTAATTTTCCGCAAGATATTTTTCAAGCAATTTCAAAACGTCTGCTTTATCCATTTTTTCCACGTCCTGTCTGAATTTTATGCGGCAAATAAATTGTCTCTGTGCTATAATTCATTCGGTGATACTTATAAAAACGCTTTACGAAATTTT
>JAFTEG010000273.1 GCA_017453765.1 Selenomonadaceae bacterium | reverse complement strand
TCTTCAAGCGTCATTATCGCGCGTGAAGGTTGATTGAGTTCACGCAATGCCGCGTACAAGGTGGTTGACTTGCCAGAGTTCATTGGCCCCGTCAAAATTATCATGCCGGACGTTTCCGCTATTGCCTTGCGAAAGATTTTTTCATTTTTAGACGTAAAGCCCAAGTCCGAAATATTTTTAAGCTGTCGCGCAGGGTCAAGCAGGCGGATTGTCACGCTTTCCGCGCCTTCCGACGGCATTGTTGCCACGCGCATTTCAACGTTGCCGAATTGTATTGCGCCGTCTAGCGGTGAAAAAATTGTCGTAGTGTCCATTGACGCCAAAATTTTTATTCGCGCCGTCAACGCCGCCGCCAAATTTATCGGCAAAGGTTCATGCAATTCATGTAAGTAGCCGTCGATTCGGTAGCGTACGCGCAGAAAATCTTCAATCAGTTCAAAGTGCAAATCGGTAGCTCTGACTTTTATGGCGAAGTTTAAAATTTCGTCGACAATTTGCGTTATGGTTTGGTAACTGCCGCCGAAACTATGACGGCTTTGGTGCAAAAGTTTGTGTAATTTTTCTTTGAAGTGGGTCATGTTAGTGAAGAGTTAGGAGTGAAGAGTGAAGAGTGGAGAGTGAAGAGTGGTTAGGGGGTAGTGTTAGAATTTTTGACAAGTTTAACTTCGTCAATCTGCTTGCCGTCCGGCAGAAAACATTTTATCAGCAAAGTTTTTTCGTCGCCCTCAATCGTCAAAAAATTATCTGTTTCAGGTTGCGGCGCTACAACTTTGTCAAGCGTATGATTCACCCATAAGCCGGGATATCGCACGTCGCCGCTGACGCCGGTCAAAATGTAAAGCGGTCCCGTCGGATCGTCATTAAAATTTCGTATATGCCCGCGATTTCTGTACGTATGCAAGTGCGCCGTAAAAACCACGTCGACATTGAAATAGTCAAAGTCCGGCATAAAATTCACGCCGACTTCCGATATACCTTCGCGCCAATCGTCACGCCCATTAATTTTGTACTGCAAAACGTCACGGTGAACGCAGACAATTTTCCACGCCTTCTTAGTTTCAAGTAACTCCTGCCGCAACCAATTTAACTGCGCGTCGACAACGCCGGGCGCAAATGCGTCAAGCTCCGCCCATTGACTGTCCAAAATCATAAAATGCGCCGCACCGATATCAAACGAATAATAACGGCGGCTGAAATAGTGATTGTCATTTTCCGGCACGGCAAAATAATTTAAATACGAAATTGGATAACGCTCCTTCCAATCGCGCGTGTAACATTCGTGATTGCCCATTACCGGCACGAAGGGAATTTTTGTAAGCGGCTCTTCAACCTGCGTCATCCACGCTTGCCATTGCTCGGTATCTTCGCCGTTGTCGACGATATCGCCCATATTAATAAAAAATTCCGCGTCGGGATTTTTTTCAAACGCCGCCTTAGCCACGCCGCCCCAAACATTATAATCCGCTGATTGAGAGTCGGGAAAAATTATGCCTTTGAATTTATTTTCGTCGCAGGTCTTCAGCGTAAAAGTTCCGGTAGATTTATCGCCGTCGAGAATTTTAAATTCGTATGTAGCATTTGGCTTAAGGTCGTCAATCTGCGCGGTGTACTGAATAATTTCTTTGTCGTCATCAGTGAAGGTTGAGTCCTGCGCGGCAATTTGTTTTGCGTCGCCGTTAATTTGAATTTCGACACTCGGCGCGGTCAACGGCTCATCAGATTGCCACATTATGACGCGGGAAGTTGCAGGGTCTTTCGTGATAATCTGCCGCAAAAATTTTACTTTTAAAGCATTTACAGCCGGTACGTCTTTTTCACAGCCGATTATCATGCCGCCGCCCAACATTATGCCGGACGCCAACGCCGCTTTTAAAAATGTTCGTCGGCTAATTTTTTTTGACATCATCTTCAAAGCCTTGCATACCTTTGACGCAAAGTTCCATTAGCTCGCCCAAGTCCATACCTAAATCTGCCGCGCCCTTCGTAATGACGTCGCGATTACATTTAGCGGCAAAACGTTTATCTTTAAATTTTTTCTTCAAACTTTTTACTGACATATCCTTCATGCCTTCGGGACGCATTAACGAATAAGCGTAGACAATGCCGGTAAGTTCATCAACCGCGAAAAGTGATTTTTGGCAGTCGGTGACGGGTTTAACGTCGGCGCCGGTCAAGCCGTAGCCGTGTGAAATAATTGTGTCGATATCTTCCGCCGAAACGCCTTCCGGCTCCAAAAGTTCGCGTACGTGCTGACAGTGTTCGTCGGGATATTTTTCAAAGTCAACGTCGTGCAAGTAGCCTATCGCCTTCCAATGCTCGACGTCGGCGTTAAAATGCTCTGCCATTGCACCCATTGCCGCACTGACTGCCGCCGCGTGTATCAGCAAATGTTCTTCGGTAGTATGTTTGTGCAAAATTTCCTTTGCCTTGTCCAAAGTCAATTTTTCCAAAAAGTTTTCCTCCTAAAATAAACGGCGCATTGTACGCCGTAGTATTGCAGAATAATTTTTTTTCTGTTATAATCTAAACAGTCGGTGTCGGCTTCCTCTCTTGAGAGGAGGTGGTGCTCATGACTAAGTACGAAAAGATTTCGTTGGCGTTGCAAGCAGCGCAGGTCATCGCCACCATTTGCAACATTATCTTCGGATAGTGTGAAAAAAGCCGCTGGCGGCGGCTTCTAAAAGAAAACCACATTTCTGAGGAAGTCGACGTGCAAAAACCGTCTTTCTTTTTTTGCTTAAAACTGCCGCAATCCACAAGCGGCTTCCAAAATCCCACTTAAATTATTCTGAGGAAGTCGACGGATGAAAACCGACTTCTTTTTTTTGCTTAAAATTGCCGCTAGCGGGCGGTTTCCCAAAGCAAATTAATCTAACTTGAGGAAGTCGACGTGACAACACCGACTTTTTTTGTACCAAATTTATTTTAAAAATCAGTTACAAATTTATTTGAAAATATTATAATGCCCATAGAAAAATTTTGCAAGCAAAAGGAGATTTTTTTTTGGATAACCGAATCAGAAATTTTTCTATCATTGCCCACATAGATCACGGCAAGTCAACTTTGGCTGACAGATTAATTGAACTCACCGGCACCGTTGAAAAGCGCGATATGTCCGAACAGTTTTTGGACAACATGGAGCTTGAACGCGAACGCGGCATCACGATTAAAGCGCAGACCGTTCGCTTAAAGTACACGGCGAAGGACGGCAAGGAATATCGCCTGAATTTAATCGACACGCCGGGACACGTTGACTTCACCTACGAAGTTTCAAGAAGTTTAGCCGCTTGTGAAGGCGCCCTTCTTGTAGTCGACGCAACTCAAGGCGTTGAGGCGCAAACTCTTTCAAACGTCTACCTTGCGCTTGACCATGACCTTGAAATTATTCCCGTCATTAACAAAATAGATTTACCCAGCGCTGACGTTGAACGCACAAAATCTGAAATTGAAGAGGCTATCGGTCTTGACGCGTCGGACGCCGTGACTTGCAGCGCTAAAACCGGTGAAGGCGTCGAAAATATTTTAGAGGCTATCGTTGCAAAAATCCCGCCGCCTGAAAGTGACGTTGACGCGCCGTTACAAGCTTTAATCTTCGATTCCTACTTCGATTCGTACAAAGGCGCCGTTGCTCACGTACGGCTTATGGCGGGCAAAATTAAAAAAGGCGACAGGCTTAAACTCATCGCAACCGGCAAAGAATTTGACGCGACAGAAATTGGAATTTTCGCGCCGTCAATGCAAGAGCTTACCGAATTGCAGGCTGGCGAAGTCGGCTACATTTGCGGCAGTTTGAAAGACGTTCGCGACGTCAGAGTCGGCGACACGATAACCACCGTGCAAAATCCCGCCGCACCGTTGGCAGGTTACCGCGCTCCCGTCCCTATGGTTTTCTGCGGTCTTTATCCTACCGATAACGCCGATTACGACAATTTGAAAGAGGCGCTCGAAAAACTTCAGCTTAACGACGCCGCGTTGGTTTATGAACCGGAGACAAGCGCCGCGCTCGGTTTTGGTTTTCGTTGCGGCTTTCTCGGCTTACTTCATATGGACGTGATTCAAGAACGCCTTGAACGCGAATACAATTTAAAACTTGTCACTACCGCCCCTTCCGTTGTTTACAAAGTTCATAAAACCAACGGCGAAGTTTTTACCATTGACAACCCCGCCGCACTGCCTCCCGTCACCGAAATTAAATTTATCGAAGAACCTACCGTCAAGGCTATGGTTATCGTACCGGCTGACTATATCGGCGCCGTCATGGAACTTTGCAGAGAAAAGCGCGGCACTTATAAAAGTATGGACTATATCGACAAGACTCGCGTTATGATTTCCTACGAAATTCCGCTCAATGAAATTATTTATGACTTTTTCGACAAGCTTAAATCCATGACGCGCGGCTATGCAAGTCTTGACTACGAACCCGCCAACTACGTCGAATCCGATTTAGTTAAGCTCGATATCCTTTTGAACGGTGACTTGGTCGACGCCTTAAGCGCCATTGTTCACCGCTCCCGCGCGGCGAAAGTCGGTAGCACCCTTGCACTCAAACTTAAGCGCATTATTCCTGAGCAACTCTTTGACATTCCCGTACAGGCGGCTATCGGCGGCAGGATTATCGCTCGTGAAACTGTCAAGGCTCGGCGCAAAGACGTGCTTGCCAAATGCTACGGCGGCGACGTCTCACGCAAACGCAAACTTCTTGAAAAGCAAAAAGCCGGTAAAAAGCGTATGAAGGCTGTCGGTAGCGTCGAACTGCCGCAAGAAGCTTTCATGGCTGTACTCACCGTCGGCGACGAAGATTAAAGGGGTGAACTTTTT
>JAFTEG010000034.1 GCA_017453765.1 Selenomonadaceae bacterium | reverse complement strand
GCGCGCCCCGTCCGCACCATGAGCGTGACGCGAATGCTGCGGACATGTTTTCTTTTGATACTTTTCTTTTGCGCCAAAAGAAAAGTATATCTAAAAAACTTAAAAATTTATTAATGTTTGAATTAATCAACACGCCCTAGTAGGAGTTGAATTTTAAATGCGAAAAATTTTTTTACAAGCTTTAATCGCGGTCTTTGTCCTGCTGAATTTTTCCGCAACCTCCGCAATGTCGGTATGGTCTCTGCCGCAGGACGGCTTGAAATTAGACAGCCGCATACAGCAACGTTACATAAAATCTAAAATGGACGTTATCTTTCACAGAAAGGAAGGTGAACGCCATCCCTTTTCAAAATTTGAAACGCCGGACGGTTGGAGCTGGGATAAATTTGAAACTGACGGCGCAAAGTATGAACTGCTTGAAAATCCTGCCGCTAAGACAGACAGAGTGGTTTTGCACCTTCACGGCGGCGGCTACGTTCGCGGCTTAGATAACGGCTACAGAAATTTGGCTATGGTTCAAGGCGTTTTGGCGGACGCCGCTAAAATTTATATTTCCGATTACCGCCTTGCGCCGGAATACGTTTACCCCGCCGCGTTGGAAGACGCCGTGAAGGTTTATCAAAAAATTTTAAGTGACGGCGTTGACCCTGCTAAAATTATCGTTATCGGCGATTCGGCAGGCGGAAATTTGACGCTGGAACTTTCGATCTACCTTAAAGCCAACAACATTCCGCAACCTAAGTGCTTGGTATTAATTTCGCCTTCAGCGTCTATGGCGAATGATTTACCGTCGCGCAGTTACAATGAAAGCCGAGATTTAATTTTGGGTACAGGTACGCCGCTCAATGGCGTAGTTAAAAAACGCGTCTATGCCAAAAATATGAACTTGAAAGACCCGCGCGTATCGCCGCTTTACGCCGATTTAAAAAATTTGCCGCCTATGCTGATTCAAGTCGGCAGCTACGAATTATTTTTGGACGACGGCTTGGAATTGGCTAAAAAAGCGTCAAAAGCTAACGTGAAAGTCACGCTGACCGTTTACCCCGCAATGTCTCACGATTTTGCATTGCTCCTGCCGCAACTTCAAGAAAGCGTGGATTCATTCCGCGAAATTAAAGACTTCATAAATTTGAACGTGGACTAAGTGATTGCGATGAAAAAATTTTTACTGTCAACTTTAATTTTTGCGCTGACTTTTTTCACCGGTTGCAGTGACGGCAACGCGGTTAAGCCTGCCGAAAATCCCGTTGAAAATGAAAAAACTTCCACGCAGGAAACAGAGGCGGTTACAACGAAAATTAAAATTACGGTGAACGGCGAAACTTTCGACGCTACGCTTGACAATAACCCTTCCGCCGACGCCTTCATAAAAAAATTGCCGCTTGAAGTCACGATGACCGAACTTAACGGCAACGAAAAGTATTACAGATTCAATGAAAATTTTCCGTCCGCCGATGAACGCGTCGGCAAAATTTCTACCGGCGATTTAATGTTGTACGATTCAAGCTACGTTGTACTTTTTTACAAAGATTTTTCTACCAGCTACAGCTACACGCGGCTCGGCAGGATTTTGAACAGTGAACGCCTTGAAAAAACTTTGGGCGGCGGAAATGTTAAAGTTAAATTTGAAAAATTTTAAGGTGGTATGTTTATGACGCTTGAGGAACTTTTGGCTACTTTTGCAGACGAAAATCACCCTACGAATAAAAATCCCGAACGCGCGAAATTTTTTGCCGACCTTTGTCAAGAGACGCGCAGAATTGAAATGGAGCTTAATACCAGCTACCATACGCCGGAACAAATTGTAGAAATTATGTCGCGGCTTACTCATAAAACCGTTGACCCGACCTTCAGACTTTTTCCGCCGTTTTACGCTGACTTCGGCAAAAATATTACCTTCGGCAAGTATGACTTTGTTAATGCAAGCTGTCACTTTCAAGATCAAGGCGGCATTACTATCGGCGACAGAGTTTTTATCGGTCACAACGTCGTGCTGGCTACGGCGAATCACGCGCTTGAACCTAATCTCAATCGCAAGCTTAGCTACGCGCCGATTAAAATTTGTGACAACGTTTGGATTGGCAGTAACGCCGTTGTACTGCAGGGCGTCACGATTGGCGAATGGGCTGTTGTTGCGGCGGGCGCCGTCGTTACAAAAGACGTTGAGCCTTACACCGTTGTAGGCGGTATTCCCGCCAAATTTATTAAAAAGGTTGACTTCGACGCCGACACTTATCAAGCTGCTAATCACGAAGGCGAAATTTAAGCGCGGGAGGGATTTGTTTTGCCCACGCTTAATTGGAGCGGCAAGGATAAAGTTGTAAACTACGATAAGCACGTTCCCTGCCACGTCCTCAATCACCTTTACAATTTCGGCGGCACTTCCGGCAACAAAATTATTCACGGCGACAATCTCACTGCGCTGAAAAGTTTAATCCCGCTCTACGAAGGCAAGGTTAAGTGCATTTACATTGATCCGCCGTACAACACGGGCAATGAAGGCTGGGTTTACAACGATAATGTCAACGATCCCCGCATTAAAAAGTGGCTCGGTCAAGTTGTCGGGCGTGAAGGCGAAGACTTCAACCGCCATGACAAGTGGCTTTGTATGATGTATCCGCGCTTAAAATTGCTTAAGCGCTGGGGGATTCGATAAAGCGCTGATTGATAAAAGAAAGCTCACAATAATTTTCAAGTGCCTTCAATGTCTGCATACTTTTTCAATTCTTCGCAAGCCTCTTCAAATGTAATTTTGAAAAATTCGCCTTTAATTCTATTATCGGCAAAACGTTTTTTTAAAGCAGATTCAACTGCATTGGCAGATATAATCTCGATATATTTTGAACGAATAATTTCTAAGCCACTTCCGCTGGATATAGCAGACAGTCTTTTTTTCGGATTTTTACTTCTTCCAATTTTGATTGCATTGTTACTAAGTTCAGCTATGTAAACACAGCTTTTAGAACCTGATTGTATAGCGCAAATTTTTATTAACTCATTAAAAGATTTAGCCGAATCATTTTTTTTAAAAAAATTTTGTACTAATTCAGCTTTAAAATTAATAACCTTTTCAGTATTTGCAAGAAGTGATATCAAAAACATTGTCTGAGGTTCGTTAAGCTCCGCAATTACAGTCGGTCTACCGCCAAGAGGGTTTTCGTTTTTAACTCGCGAAAACTTAATTTTGCCCCAACGTTCAAAACGGTCGAGATGTTTACGAATCAACCTAATAATAGATTCGTGCTGATTGTCTGTTCCTTCGGCAATAACAAGGCTGTTGGTAAAAGGTTTTTCGCCGCGAATAAATACTAATTCCTTCATCGTTACTTCACCCCTTTAAAAATTTCTTGCAAACATTTAATCTGTTGTTTTATAATTATCTGGATTTCAAAAACTAACCTTTCGGTTATTATAATTTAACCATTAAGTTAAATCAAGGGTTCTCAAAAATTTTTTAGAGGAGGGATTTCCGATGGCTTCTTTGTCTGACAGACTTATCTCTTTGCAACGTGAAAAGAAAGTATTGAAGAAAGATATTGCTAACGCCGCAGGTGTTTCGATTATGGGATATTATCGCTATGAAAGAGGAACACGTTTACCTACTTCTGATACACTTATCAAGATCGCCGATTTTTATAACGTGTCGACAGATTATCTGCTGGGGCGCAGTGACAATCCTGCGCGTTTGCAATAGAGTTCCGAAAAATACCGCGCGACATTCTCATTGCGTGAAAGACAGTGGAGGAAGTTTGAATGAAACTTAAGAAAAAAATTTTATCGGCGGCACTTTGCTTAGGATTAATGACGCCGTTTGCCGCGCAGATTGACAACGTGGCATTGGCGGCGACCAACGCGGACAGTGCGGCGACAAGCAGAATTAAAGTTGAAAACTTGAAACTTACGACGAATTGGGACAAAGTGTTTCCGAAGAGCGACAAGGTAAATCATCGCAAGGTGACGTTTGTAAATCGGTACGGTATAACTTTGGCGGCGGATTTGTACGAGCCGAAAAGCTACAGTGGTAAACTTGCGGCAATAGTGGTATGCGGACCATTCGGCGCGGTGAAGGAGCAGTCCTCCGGCTTGTACGCGCAAGAAATGGCGGAGCGCGGCTTTTTGGCGATAGCGTTTGATCCTTCGTTCACCGGTGAAAGCGGCGGGACACCGAGATTTGTAGCGTCACCGGACATTAACACGGAAGATTTCTGCGCGGCGGTAGATTTTCTTTCGACGCTGAAAAATGTCGACTCAAATAAAATCGGCATAATAGGCATTTGCGGCTGGGGCGGCATGGCGTTGAACGCGGCGGCGATTGACACGCGAATTAAAGCTACGGTCACTTCGACAATGTACGATATGACGCGCGTCACGGCGAACGGCTATTTTGACTACGAAAAGGACGAGCAGACGATTGAAAAGGAACGCCAGCAAACTCGCATTAAAATAAATCATCAGCGTACGTCCGATTACAGACGCGGAATTTATTCACGTGCAGGCGGCGTAGTGGATCCCCTTCCTGCCGACGCGCCGCAGTTTGTTAAGGATTACTACGACTACTACAAGACGGAACGCGGCTACCATAAGCGTTCGCCAAATTCAAATGACGGCTGGAACACGACAAGCGCCTTGTCATTTATCAACATGCCGCTTTTGTGCTACGTTGACGAAATTAGAACGCCGGTTTTGATGATTCACGGTGAAAAGGCACATTCGCGTTATTTTTCAGAGGACGCCTTTAAATTTTTAGAGACGCCGAATAAAGAATTGCTGATAATTCCCGACGCCAGTCACGTCGACCTGTACGACAATTTCAACGCGATACCTTTTGAAAAGATCGACAACTTTTTCAGAACCAGTTTGCGCTAAAAAATTTTAAGTGTCACGGAAGGTGATATCGTGCAGATTGCCTTTGCAAATAACAGCTTTAATGATTATATGGAATGGCTGACAACTAAGCCGAAGACTGCCG
>JAFTEG010000272.1 GCA_017453765.1 Selenomonadaceae bacterium | reverse complement strand
TTTCGCGCGGCAAGTATTTGTTGCACCGTTACTGGGGGCGTCCGCTTAAGGAATTTCGTGACTCGGCGCCGTTGCAAAAAATAGATCGCGGGTTCAGCGGTCAGCTTGCGGATTTTGAAAATGAGCGTACATTTTCGCTTGACGTGGTGCCGCAGGAATATCCCGTACGCGGTCACACTGACTTCAGAATACCCGCGTACAGCGTCGAACTTGAAAACGGTACAAACATTTCAGAGTTGAATTACGCCGCGTACAAAATTATTGAAGGCAAGCCGGCGCTTAAGGGTCTGCCTGCAAGTTTCGGCGGCGGTCAAACGTTGGAAATTGAACTGCGCGACGCCTGCGGAAATTTCACGGTGTATTTGAGCTACACGATTTTTGAAAATTCGCCGGTATTGGCGCGGTCTGCAAAGTTCGTAAACACCGGCGGCAAGAAAATTAAAATTCGTAACGCGGCAAGTGCGGCGATAGATTTCAGCGACAACGATTTTGATATCATCAACCTTTACGGCGGACACGCGGCGGAACGTACAATTCAGCGGCATAAAGTTCAACGCGGCATTTTTGAAATTTCCTCAACGCGCGGCGCAAGCTCTCACCAACATTCGCCTTTTATCGCGCTGGCAAGACCGACGGCTACCGAATTTACCGGCGACGTTTACGCGGCAAGTTTGATTTACAGCGGCAGTTTTGCGGCGAAGGTTGAAGCGGAGCAATTCGGTACGACGCGGCTTGTAATAGGTTTAAATCCCGAAACTTTCAGTTGGACGCTTGAGCCGAATGAAGAATTTCAGACGCCGGAAGTTGCGTTAAACTTTTCAGCGTGCGGCTTAAACGGTCTTTCGCAGGGTTATCATAAATTTTACAGTGAACATTTGATTCGCGGGCAGTTCAAAGACAAAGTGCGTCCCATTCTTGTCAATAACTGGGAGGCGACGTATTTCGACTTCAACGAAGATAAAATCATTTCACTTGCCGAATGCGCGAAGGATTTGGGCTTGGAACTTTTGGTGCTGGACGACGGCTGGTTTGGCAAGCGCAATGATGACAATTCGTCTTTAGGTGACTGGTTTGTAAACACGGCGAAACTGCCGCACGGCTTGAAGGGGCTGGCTGATGAAGTTCATAAACGCGGTTTGAAATTCGGCATTTGGGTTGAACCGGAAATGGTAAACGTTGACAGCGAACTTTATCGCGCTCACCCCGATTGGATTTTGCACGTACCCGACTACAAGCCGAGTTACGGACGTCACCAGCTGATTTTGGATTTGTCCCGCGCAGATGTCCGCGAATATATTTTGAACGCCATGCGAAATGTCTTTTCTTCCGCGCAGATTGATTACGTGAAATGGGATATGAATCGGCATATGACCGAATCTTTCAGCGCGAAACTTCCTGCCGAACGTCAGCTTGAAACGCAACACCGTTACATGCTGGGGCTGTATGAAATTATGGAAAAGCTTGTCACGGAATTTCCGCAGATTTTATTTGAAAGTTGCAGTGGCGGCGGCGGACGTTTTGACGCGGGAATTTTGTACTACATGCCGCAGACTTGGACGAGTGACAATTCCGACGCGGTTTGCAGGCTGTCAATTCAAGCAGGTACCGGCTTGGCATTTCCTATCGTCACGCAAGGCGCTCACGTCTCCGTGACGCCGAATCATCAAGTTGGGCGCGTTACCACTTTTCAAATGAGAAATTTTGTGGCTTACGCAGGAACGTACGGCTTTGAACTTGACATTACAAAATTCACCGACGCCGAAAAAGCCGAAGTCAGAAATTACGTCGAACTGTACAAAGAAATTCGTCCGACAATTCAGCTTGGCAAGTTCACGCGCCTTTTGACAGGTGACAAGGACGGCAACGAATACGCCTGGCAGTTCACCGACGCCGATAGAGTTATCGTGATGTATTTTAAAGTTTTGTCGAAACCTGCCGAGCCGGTTAGAATTTTGAAACTTGCCGACCTTGACGCCGATAAACTTTACAAGCTGAAAAAATATTTGCCGCCTAAAAAGTTGGGCGTTGACGGCGGTCCGCAAAAAATTTCCTTTGAAGAGAAGTCATTCTACGGCGATGAGCTGATGTACTCCGGTGTTGCGGTTGAAAAGATTGAAACGGACTTTGCGGCTTATATGTGGGTTTTTGAAGGTGAGTAAATGATTACGAAAAAATTTTTCGGCACTACTTCCGACGGCAGAAATGTTGACAGCTACGAGTTAAAAAATTCAAGCGGCACCGTTGCGACGATTATCACTTACGGCGCACGGCTTACGAGTTGGATTTTTAACGGCGTCAATGTGGTACTGGGCTACGATAACATTGAAGGCTACGAAAAAGACGCGGCGTACAAAGGCGCGATAGTGGGACGTTGCGCTAACCGAATCGGCGGCGCGCAGTTTGAATTGAACGGTAAAACTTACGCGATTGATAAAAATGACGGCGGCAAGAATCACCTGCACGGCGGCTTTAACGGCTTTGAAAGAAAAATTTGGACGGCGGAAATTACGGCGGACGGCTTGAAAATGTCTGTCGAAAGTCCCGACGGCGAGGGCGGTTATCCCGGCAATTTCAAGGCGACGGTGATTTACAATTTGACCGATGACAACGCGCTTGAAATTTCGTACGCGGCAACTTCGGACGCCGATACCCTTTGCAATTTGACGAATCACACGTATTTTAATTTGGACGGCGGCGGAAATATTCTGCGGCAAAAAATTCAAATCTTCGCCGACTCTTACACGTGGGCAAATGCCGAATCCGTACCGGACGGCAGAATTTTACCGGTTGACAATACGCCGATGGATTTACGCAACTTGCAAGAGATTGGCGCGCATATTGATGACGACTTCGACGAATTAAATTTCGGTCGCGGCTACGATCACAACTTCTGCGTAGGAAAGTTGGGCGAAATGAAAAAAGCCGCTCATGCTGAGGCGGCTGAGTCTAAAATTTCGCTTGACGTTTTCACTACGCAATGCGGCTTGCAATTTTACGCGGGAAATTGGCTTGACAATAAGCGCAGTGGTTTTGCATTGGAGTCACAATTTTATCCCAACGCGATTAATTTGCCGAACTTCGACAAGCCGATTTTAAAGGCGGGCGAAACTCAAACTTCCAAAACAATTTTCAAGCTGACAATTTAAATTCAAATTTTCAAGCTGACAATTTAAATTCAAATTTTTAAGCTGACAATTTAAATTCGTTTTATAAATTCTAAAAAAATAAGCGCACAGGGAAGTGCGCTTTTTTAATTTTTATTTTTGGCGCTGAATAAAAGTGAAATGTTTGTTCACATTTTAATCAGCGCCGGTATTTTTGCTTATCGGTACTTTTACTTGCCGGTATTTTACTTATCGCCGATATGTTGTCTTATTTAAATTAATTTTTCTTTTTATTCAATGCGTCGGAATATCCCTGCGTCGTGGCAAGTTCGTTAATCTGCGCGAGGTTGTCAAGGTTTGCAAAATCGTCAATGCCGGTAACGGAATAATTCGTCTCAATCGGCGTGGTTATCGCGTCAAGTTGCGTGTCGTCCGTCACGAAGTTTTCAGAGTCATCAAACCAAAATTCACTGCTTGCCGCTAAGTTGGAACTGCTGAAGGTCATTGACGCGTTGTACTTCTTGGTAGAGGAGTTGCCGTCTTTATCAATCAGCGTGATATCCTTGCCCTTGCCGCCTTTAACCGTGACGGAGCTTTCCGCAAAGTTGAAAATGACATTGGAGCCGCTGACTGATACGCTGTTCATACTCTCTTCGACGATTTTAATTTTATCCTGCTTCGCCGTGTAGTCGAGTATCAAATCGTCGCCGTACTTGTGTACAAATACGTCATTGCCTGCGCCGCCGGTCAAGGTATTTTTGCCGGTGCCGCCGTTTAACGTGTCGTTGCCTGCGTCGCCGAAGATTAAATCGTTGCCTGCGTCGCCGAAGATTAAATCGTTGCCTGCGCCGCCGTAAACGCTGTCATTGCCGGTGTTTGCAGAAACGGTATCAGCGCCGGTGCCGCCTTTAATCGAATTTGCGTAGGTGTTGCCGATAATCATAACACCGGCTGTGAGTTTGGACGCGTCAACTTTTCTGACGCTTGAGGAATATTTTGTAAGGGAAATTCTGCCGTCGGAAGGTTTGGAAGTCACGGTAAGGACATTGCCGCTTAATGAGACGTTGGAAGACTGCGCGGTTAATGTTTTTGCGTTGGAATTTGAAGTGGCGGAACCGTAATGTTCAGAGCCTTGTTTAGCGAGGTAGCGCAGGAACATATAGCCGCCCGCATATGCATCGGTATTGCCGGTACCACTAATTAAAGTTAGAGCATTACGAAGTCCGGTAGAATTGCCTGCCAATGATTTGATTGTATATCTGCGATCGTCATCAATGCCGTGAGTAAGCTCCGCCATACCTTCAGTTATAAACTGCGGCAATGTGTAGAAAGAAGAGCAATTATTCATCATTACGGCGTGTGTAAGTTCATGTGACAAGACACGATCCAAATAAAATCCGTTATAGTCACTCATTTCCCCGTCTTGATTGCCTATTATGATTTTGTCATAATAATCCATATTTACGTAAATATTATACGAATTAGCCGCTGCCAAATAGTCATCTCCAACATTATTGAAAATGAAGTTGTAATTTTTGTTAGTGGCGGAAGATTGTGAACCGAAACCGTAATTGTCTCCGTAAGATTCGGCAATAAGATCAAGCGCACCTTTAGCCCACCAAGTTTTGAAAGCTTGCCAAATATATTTTTGGGCGGGATTAGTTAAAGC
The DNA here is from genome assembly GCA_017453765.1 of Selenomonadaceae bacterium. GTDB lineage: Bacteria > Bacillota > Negativicutes > Selenomonadales > Selenomonadaceae > Quinella. The sequence goes on along the minus strand of JAFTEG010000272.1, from coordinate 56 downwards.
GCTGGAGGCATTATTCAAATTGATTTTTAAGCCGTCCACAGTGAAACTTGTATCGG
>JAFTEG010000271.1 GCA_017453765.1 Selenomonadaceae bacterium | reverse complement strand
CTCACGACGAATATCAAAAATTGCGCATTGAACAGTTGGAGGTTGAAAATACCAACTTGCAACTCGCTCTTGCCGAACTTTACGAAAATTTACTGGAAAGCTAAACACTGACCACTGACTACTAACCTACTAACCTACTAACCTACTAACCTACCAACTACAAAGGAGGAATAACTTATGGCTCCAATTTACGCCGCGCTTATTCGCAAAGGCAAAAAGACTTTGGCTGATGTGCCGCCGACTATTCGTGATGAAGTTGAAAAAATTCTCCAACAGGATAAGGATTAGTAATGCGTACCGAAGGAAGTATTATCAAGCAGACGTCAACCGATGATTTATCTGAACGAATTGTGATTGTTTACTATGAGACTGCGCGGGATAATCGCGGCAATATCATCAAGAGTACAGAAAATGTGCGGTGCATGGTATGGGCAAAAGTCTTGCCGCTTACGGGAAAAATCAGCGACACTACGCCCGAAAGAGTAAACACGATAACCTACCGCGTGACTGTCAGATACCGCAGTGACATTAAACCGGATGATTTAATGCGTTGGCGCGGACGTTTATTTAGATTAATCAGCGTGCCGGTTGACGTTGAATTAAGGCATATTTGGACAATGTTTGACGTTGTGGAAGTGGTGCAAGATGGCAGGTACAAGTAGACGCAGACACAGAGAAAGTTCATTTCATCGCGGTTATGAAAATATTTCGGGCGTCAGTGAGGCAGTCAGAAAACTGCGGCAGAAAGGTGAACACGTATTGACGGCGGCTAAGCAAGCGTTAAAGGAAGGCGCAGATATGATTGTTAATGACGCTAAAAGCCGTTGCCCCGTCAGGACTGGCAAACTGCGTGATTCTATCAAGGCTGAAAGTCTTGAAGACGGAGCGGCTTATGAAATTTCTGCAGACGCCAAAAATCAAAACAATGTTGCCTACGGGCAATTTGTGGAGTTCTCCCCGAATGGGCACCCGTTTTTGTACCCTGCAATGGACGCGCAGAGGGACGCCGTAAAAAATCACGTCAAGCAAGCCATTGACAACGCCGTTGCACGGGGTAGTTAAAATGGAAACAGTTCAACTTGAAGAAAATATTTATTCGGCACTTACAGCCGATGAAAACTTAATGGAGCTTTTACCTAATCGTGAAAGTTCCATTTTTAATTTGAAAGCACCGTCAGTATATCCCGAATTGCCCGTTATCGTATATTCGACTATCAGCGACGTGCCTGTACTGCACGGCGATAATTGGGAAACACTTCACCGCGTCACTGTTCGACTGCACATTATTACCGGCGAAAACGATTATTCGGAACTTTACGCGGAAGTCAAGCGGGTTATGTCGGAACTCGGCTTTACCCGTTTACAAGCGACGCCGTTTATTGACGAAGACGGCTTTTTTATGATGATAACTGATTTTAAAATTGTTATTGGAGATGATTAAAAATGGCTTTAATCGGACTTCGTAATTTTTACTATGCCACAATGACTACGGAGGATACAGCGACAACTGCCGCTACTTACGGTACACCTAAACGCATTGTAGGTATTAATTCCATTGACATTAACCCCACTGTCAATAAGGCAACGCTTTACGGCGACGATTCTGCCCTTGCAACGGCGTCTTCTTTGGGTGAAATTGAAGTGACGCTGGATATTGCGGACTTGCCCATTGAGGATTTAGCCGCATTGCTCGGACATACTATCAGTGACGGCGTTATGGTTTCTAAAGGCTCAGATTCTGCGCCATATGTCGCAATTATGTTTGAGAGTGAAAAGCATAACGGCGAAATTCGCTACGTCAAATTGCTTAAAGGAAAATTCAGCGAATCACAGGAGACAATCAATACGCGCGGTGATTCGATTGAATATCAAGTGCCGCAGATAACGGGAACTTTTGTATCAAGGACTAATGACAGCGCGTGGAAACATACACGAGATACAACGAACACTTCGGTTGCTACGGCGTGGTATGCAAGCGTAGATATGTAATAGGAGGAATTGAAAAATGGATAAACCTACACTTACGATTGACGGAAAAAAGATTGAAATGCTTGAACCTAAGGCGCGTTTTTGGCGTCAGGGACTTAAGCTCAGCGAACAGAGAAAAGATTTGCCGGCTATTGATTATGTTGACGCGCATTGCGAATTTATCGCGCAGGTGTTTGGCGTGTCGGTTGATGAAGTGCTTGACAATATCGACGTCATAGACGTTATGCCGCTTTTCTACGACATTGTTGCTTACATTATGAGCCGCCTTTGGTTGAAGTTGACAGACAAAAAAAAAGCAGAAGTAACCGACGCGGAAAAAGCTTGACGCCGTATGAAGGCGTTTTATCCTGCTATTTTTTGGCGATAAAAATTTTGAAAAGTTCGTTTTACGAAGTTGACGAAATGGAACTTGATATTTTGCTTGAGTTAATTAACGTCTACGACAAAATAAATTCTGCGGAAAGTAAGAGTGAAGTTTTCATTGACGATATTTTGTAGCGAGGGGGTGAATTAATGGCAGGAAGAGAATCAATCAGCGATTTATATTTGCGTTTGGGCTTGCAGTATGACGAATTGCAAAGTAATTTCGTTGACGCACAAAGTACAATCCAGACAAATATGGCGCGGCTTGCAAGAGAAAATACCACTATTCGGTTACAAGCGCAGGTTGATATTAGCGGACTTGACGAGGCAACCGACGCGGCACAGATTTTTAACATACGGACGCAAGCACTTAATCGGCAGATTGAAAATCAACGCGACCGCGTCAATATGGCTAACGCTCAGCTTAGGAATATGGCGACTGCGCACGGAGCAAACAGCGACCAAGCCCAACGCGCCAGAATTGCTTACGAAAGAGAACGCCTTGCACTTGCTAATCTCGAAAGAGAATTAAGGAATTTAAATGACACGCAAAACGAATCAAACAGCAACAGCGGTGACTTCATAGAAAATCTTCAAGGTATGGCGGAAAAAGCCGCGCCCGTTGTCGCGGGTATTACCGCTATTGCCGGCGCGTTGCAAATGGCGTCTGATTATTCCGTTGAACTGATTGAAAAATTTCGCGAACTTCAGAATCAAGCCTACGAATTAAATATGCCCTTCGGAAAGTCAAAAGAATTTTTAAGGCAATTAAGATTAGGCGGTGGAGATTACGGCGATTTTCAAGGCTATATTCGCGGGATAACGGACGCTTATGTAAAAGGTGAAGTTGACGACCCCGAATTTATTGCATTATCCAGATATGGCGCACAGATAACCGACGCCTCAGGCAAACTTAAAGACTTTAAAGATATTACAGAGGAAGTTTATCAAGCATATAAAAAGGCAAAGGCTGAAGGCAACGAAATTGAATTTTTGCAACTTACCGGCGGCGAATCAGGAATAACGGACGCTATACAATTTTTTCAACGTTACGAAGAAGCAAAAGAGGACGCCGCGAAAATTTTTGACAGCGGCATAAATCCCGATGAACTGCACAAGTCTGAACGCGCTTTAAATTTACTTACTGAACAAATGGACGAATTTAAAGACGCAACGACAGATGTCATTACCCCCGCTACACAAGCGGCAATGGAAGGCTTATTTGAAGCTTTTCACAGCGGCACGCAATTTATAGCTGAAAACAAAGAAGAAATTAGACGTTGGGGATTTATCGCCGAAGAAGTTTTTTCAAGTTTTGGCGACAGTGGGATTTTATCTAATTTGGAAACGTCGCTATCCAGAATTACCGACAAGTTGAAAGAATTGTCGGATACCAAATTGGATTTTGGCGACGCGGGACAAAATGCCCAATACGAAAAATTTTTGCAAGGCATTGATGAACAAAACAAAAAAACTTTTCACAATGATTTTCTTGACTTCGCTTATGGCGGAATAATCGAACGGGCAACGGCGAATCAGCAGGCATACAACGCGGCTATAAAAGAAACGGGCGCGTCGTATGCCGACATTATAAAAAAAGCCGCGCAAGTTATGTCGCAAGGAGAACAACTCAGCCAATACGGAATACAGCGTGCCAATCAGTTTAAGGACGAACTCGAAGATTTAAGGATTGAACTTGATTTTGGCGATGACGAATACGGCAAGGCAAAGGCGCAAAATGATTTGTGGCTGGAGCGCGAATTGAACGACAAATTGTATGTCTCAAAAGAAGAAGAAACCGCTATTCGCGAACTTTACGCGGCTAGAGATGAACAGATTGAACAGGAAAAAGAAGAGGCAATACTAAAGGCTCGGGAAGAATCACAGAAAAAAATACAAGATTTAATGCGCGAATCGGCAGACATTGAATTTGAACTGACGCACGACGCCTTTGAGAAACAGCTTTATGACATTGAACAATGGAAACAGGCACAACTTGAAAAAGCTGAAACTGCAGAAGAAGTTGCGGCGACAATAAAAAATGCGGCAATGAAAGAGGCTGACGCCTTTGAAAAAGAAATGGATAGAATCAAAGGCAGAATTGAAAGCGCTCAAGACAAATTGGCTAGACTCACATTGTCGCCTTATGAAAATGATGTCCGCAATGCCAAAAAAGAATATCAGGAATATATCGAAAGTGGTGTACCAAAAGAACTTGCCGACGCTATTTATAAAGCAGAAATGTCGGCGGCTCGCAAACGCGCATCGCAAGATAAAAGCGGCAGTTATACCAAAAATCCAAATGCACAGAATTTAGATGATAGCCCTTTCATAGAATTAAATAAAAATATTGAAGGCACAAATAAAAATTTTGTGGATATGGACGCCACACAAATTGCCTATCAAGAAACTTTATTGCGGGCAAGTTCCGCCATTGAGGAACTGGAAAGAAACACTGCCGGCGGGTACAGCAATGCCATAAACCAATTAAACGATAGCGCCGACGCTTTAAAGCAAAACTTTTCTGACAGCTTAGACAGCATTAAATCACCTACAGACAATCTCAATAATACCTTAACCGAACTTTCCAATAATGCGGAAAATTTAAGCGGCAAGCTCGGGATAAATGCCGAATCACTCAACAACGCGACTTCGGCAACGGCAACTTTCAATCGCGCCCTTGAAAATATATTACAAATAGAATCTTCAAGACCTAATGAAGTTGCAAATTTACCTTCCGAATCACCAACCGGCAAACAAATTGAAATTATTTATGGCGATGAAATTGTTCAATCCCTTCAAAACGAATTTACTCAAGCAAGCAATTCAATTAACACGTCAACAAACGACATAATATCTTCTTTCGGACAACTGCCCCCTGCTATAGACAATGCGTCAAAGGCTATCAACGAACAAGCCGACGCCGCACGAGAAAAATCAAAATTGGATGAATTTGTTCCCAACACTTTTGACGACGCATTAACGAACTTAACAAATAGCAGTAATAACGTAGCAACCGAACTGTCCAAAACTGCCGAATCAATACTGGCAATAAATGAAAAATTAAGCGGCTTTAATCCGGCACAACAGGCTGATTCTTCTATTATAGATAACGATAAAGCCAAAACTGCACTTGATGTTACTGGAACAATAGGTGACGCGCTG
>JAFTEG010000270.1 GCA_017453765.1 Selenomonadaceae bacterium | reverse complement strand
TGAAAATGTTGAAAAGAAAATCGGCGACACGCTGAAGGTTTTAACCGCCAAAGGTATGGTTGACAACGCCGACGCCGAGACTGCCAAAAGTCTGCAGGATACATTTACGCGCTTTGTAAGAGCCGCCGCCGCTGAATTTGATACAACTAATTTTCACGCCGAGCTTAAAAAAATTTTGTACGAAAAAATTAAGCCTGCCGAATACATTCAAAATTGGATTGACGTAAACATAAGGGGAGAAACCGACCCCGTAATTTGGGAAAAAATTAACCGTGAAAAAGTTGCCGACCCGACTGCCGGCAGGATTATTGAGCTTGAACCCAATGAGCAGATTTGGTACGCGATTCTTGACAATATGATTGATGAAAAAATTAATGAGTTCATTGAAAGCCCTGTCCTGCAGTATAAGTTTGACCAATTTGTAAAAAATTTTATCGCCGAGATGTTGGAAGAGTATCACGGCGAAATACCGAATATGATTCGTGAACGCCTTGACAAATTTACTGATGACGAGCTGACTGAATTTGTTGAAGGCAAAGTTTCTGACGATTTGCAGATGATTCGCATTAACGGCTCTGTGTGCGGCGCGGCAGTAGGTATGCTTTTGTACATTGTCGCGCAGATTATTGAACGTGTTATCAGCGGTTAGCCTTTAGCTTGTAGCCGGTAGCCTGTCTTCACTAATCACTATGGCGTGTCGACTAATTCAAATTTTTATGAGGTTTTAAGTTTTTAGATTTACTTTTTCTTTGGCGCAAAGAAAAAGTAACAAAAAGAAACATGTCCGCAGAAGTCGCGTCCGGCGACTTGCGCGGACGGGCGCGCGTCCGTGCGCGCCTCTCTATAATTGCAGCGTTTACGTAATTTGCAGTGTTTTTATTTTTGATTTTTCAACAGCGCCTAATCGCTAATTACTATTCACCAATTCAGCAACGGTGGCATTGGCGGCGGTGATTAAATCTTTCGGCGAAAGTACCAACTGCATGCCGCGCTGACCGGCACTGACAGAAATTTTTTCGTGTTGCAGTGCGTGCGAATCAATGTAGACGGGATAATTTTTTTTTGCGCCGAGAGGTGAACAGCCGCCGCGTATGTAGCCGGTAAGCGGAAAGAGTTCTTTCAGCGCAATCATTTCGACGTGCTTGTTGCCGCTGGCTTTTGCAAGTAATTTTAAATCAATTTCATCAGCGCCGCCGATAACCGCCATAATCACGCCGCTTTTATCGCCGCGCGTCACCAAAGTTTTAAAAACCGTCGAAATATCCATACCGCAAACCTGCGCGACGTGTACGGCGGATAAATCTTCTTCGTCTACTTCGTAGGTTTTAATTTCGTAGTCAATGCCGAGTTTGTCCAAAATTCGTGCGGCATTGGTCTTTTTTATTTTCTTCATAAAATTTTAGTAACGCTCCTTCACTTGAAAAATTTTTTGAATTTGAATTTTACGCGATTGAAAATTTTAAGTCAACAACACGCCGCGCCGTCTTTTTCGTTGACTGATAAAGTGTCAAATGATAAAATAATTTTCAGTCAAATATGATTGAGTCGGTGATAGACGTCTGAAGTTGGTAAGTTGCAATGAAAATTACTTTAGTCACGATCGGCAAGCTGAAAGAAAAATTTTTAATTGACGGCGTTGCCGAATACTTAAAGCGAATAAAAATTTTCGCCAAAACGGACGTACGAGAAATTTCGGAGTGTCGCACGGTTGAAGAGGAAGGCGAAAAACTTTTGGCGCAGGTGCCGAAAGATTCATTTTTAATTGTTTTGGACGTGGCAGGAAGTGAATTGACTTCAGAAGGTTTGGCAGAAAAAATTTCGGCGCTGACACTGCGCGGCATTGCGGACATAACCTTTTTAATCGGCGGCGCGTTCGGCTTGAGTGACGCGGTACGGCAGGCGGCGAATTTTCGGCTGAGCCTTTCGCAAATGACTTTCACTCATCAAATGGCGCGGCTTATCATCGTCGAACAAATTTACCGCGCATTCAAAATTATTCGCGGTGAACCTTATCATTACTAGAGCGTATAAAATTAAGTTTGAATTATTCAACGCCGTTTCATCCTTAATCCTTCATTCTTAATCCTTAATTCTAACAGGCAGGTGGTATTTTTGGACGTGGCAATTATTATGGGCAGTGACAGCGACTGGGACGTTATGAAAAAGGCGGTTGAACTTCTGAAACAATTTGAAATAAATTTTGAAGTCACCGTAGCATCAGCGCATCGTACGCCGTACAAAGTTCAAGAGTTTGTAAAAAGTTGTGACGCGCAGAACGTAAAAATTTTTATCGCGGCGGCGGGTTGTGCGGCGCATTTGGCAGGCGTTATTGCGTCTTACACGACAAAGCCGGTTATCGGCGTACCAATCGCTTCCGAGCCGCTGAAAGGTTGGGACTCACTTTTAAGCACGGTACAAATGCCGCCGGGCGTTCCCGTTGCAACAATGGCGATTAACGGCGCCAAAAATGCCGCGATATTCGCCGCGCAGGTTATTGCTCTTTCAAATGCAGACGTTAAACAAAAGCTTGACAACTACCGCAAAGATATGGCGGCGGAAGTTGAGCGTAAAGCAGAAAAAATTATTGGCTAGTTAGGAGTGAGGAGTGAGAAGTTAGGAGTTAGAAGTTAGGAGTTAGAAGTTAGGAGTTAGAAGTTAGAAGTTAGAAGTTAGGAGTTAAAAGTTAAAAATTAATCCCTCTTCCCTCTTTACTCTTTACTCTTCCCTCTTCACTCTTCACTAAATAAGGAGGATTTTTCTATGACAAAAGGCGACGTTATTTACGAAGGCAAGGCAAAAGTTATGTACGCCACCGATTCGCCCGACAAAGTTTTGGTTTACTTCAAAGACGACGCTACCGCAGGCAACGGCGAAAAACACGGCGTCATTCAGGACAAGGGCATTATCAACAACAAAATCAGCGAATACTTTTTCAAACTTCTCAAGACTAACGGCATTAACAGCCACTTTGTCGAAGTTGTTTCGGATCGCGAAATGCTTGTAAAAAAATTAAATATGATAGCCCTTGAAGTTGTGGTACGCAACGTTGCGGCGGGCAGTCTTGCCAAGCGTCTCGGTCTTGAAGAAGGTACGGCGCTGAAAGTTCCCGTGCTTGAATATTTTTATAAAAGCGACGAACTCGGCGACCCCATGCTTAACCGCTACCACATTATGGCGGTTGACATTGCCAGCTTGCAGGAACTTGATGAAATTGAACACATTGCTTTTTGCGTCAACACTATTATGAAAGATAATTTACGTGCTAAAAATGTTGACTTGATTGATTTCAAGCTGGAATTTGGACGCGACGAAAAAGGTAAAATTATTTTGGCAGATGAAATTTCGCCGGATAACTGCCGTTTCTGGGATATGTCGACGCATGAAAAATTGGACAAAGATCGTTTCCGTCACGATATGGGCGGCGTCGAAGAAGCTTATAAAGAAATGCTGACTCGTCTTACCATGTAAAATTTTTTTCGGTCGGCGGTTGAGATAAATTTTTTTCTTGACCGTCGATTTTTTCAATAGGAGGTAGTTGTCATGTTGAAGAAAATGTTGTTGGTTTTAATCGTCGGTTTTGCCGTAACCTGCGCGGGTATTGCAAAAGCGGAGGCGGCGGAAGTTTACGTCGGCACTTCACCTGCTACCGGCTGGGATTGCTACGTTTTGACTGAAACTATAAGGCGTAACAATGCAGGGACAACTTATGTCACTTTGAAAATGTACACGCAGAACGGCAATGAACGCTACAGCGACTACAGATTTTGGTACGATTCGGACAGAGACGTTATGCGCTTTGCCAATGAAGATTACAGCGGCATTGCCAATCGCTACGAAACGCCGATTGAATGGGAAATGTTGCAGGTTATCAGAAATTACTAAGCAGTGTTGAGACAAATCAACGCTAAAATCAGCGGGCGGCATTAACCGGCGTTAGTTCGTAATTAGGTATTAAAACATGGACGCGCTTAATGCCGCAATGTTTTCTTTGCTACTTTGCGCCAAAGAAAAGTATATCTAAAAAAATTAAAAGCTTAATAGAAATTTGAATTAGTCAACACGTTCTAGACTATTTTTAAAACGAAGGTGATATTTTGGCTACAGCAGAACAGTTGAATTTTTTAAAGGCATTAGCCGCGCTTTCGCCCAAGTACGCTGAAAATGATTTGTTCAAGTACTGGGTACAAAAAGAGCATCGGTGCCTTTATAAATGGTTTCACTACTTTCCGATTTATGAAAAGTGGTTTAAAGATTTTCGCGACACCGATTTGGTTTTTGTCGAAGTAGGTGTTTACAACGGCGGCTCAATGCAGATGTGGAAAGATTATTTCGGCAAGAAGGCTAAAATTATCGGCATTGACATTGACAAACGTTGCAAGCAGTTTGAAGAAGATCAAGTCACGATTGAAATAGGTTCGCAGGAAGATGTTAATTTTTGGAACGCCTTTAAACAAAAATATCCGCGCGTAGACATTTTGCTTGATGACGGCGGTCACACAATGAATCAGCAGATTGTGACTTTTATGCAAATGTTTCCGCACATAAAAGACGGCGGCATTTATATGTGTGAAGATTGTCATACCTCGTACTGGGAAAACTATGGGGGGGGGGGTACAGGCGTCCTAACTCTTACATTGAGTTCACGAAAAATTTAATTGACGTCATAAATGCATTTCACACTAGGGGAGCGTTGCCGCCGAGTTATTTCACGATGAATATGGGCGGCGTACATTTTTACGACAGCATTGTAGTGGTTGAAAAAGCTAACCGGTTTGCTCCGCCGTTTGATCATTGGTTCGGACCAAAAGTTTTTGAAGACTGATAGAAGGTAGAGGGTAGCAGGTAGAATTTACTATTCACTACTCACTA
>JAFTEG010000269.1 GCA_017453765.1 Selenomonadaceae bacterium | reverse complement strand
TTTAACCATTGCCCTTAGAGCTACAAGTTAGGATTTACGCTCGTAGGTAACTATATATTCGCAGGTAACGTAGTCAGTTAAGACTTAGGCTAGTCAAAAAGAGCTTTTACAAGCACCCGCCTTTATGCGTGGGGTTTTTGACTTTTTAGCCTTCAATCTTTTCAATTTTAACTTTTGTAAACGGCTGGCGATGACCCATACGACGACGATAATTCGTCTTATGCTTGTACTTGAAAATACGAATTTTGGGACCTTTGCCGTTTTTGACGACAGACGCCGTAACTTTGGCGCCTTCAACTTTCGGCTGACCGATTTTTACATTTTCGCCGTCGACAAGTGCAAAAACTTCCTCGAATACGACTTTAGCGCCTTCTTCGACTTCAAGTTTTTCGATAATAATTTCGTCGCCTTCGGAAACTCTGTACTGCTTGCCGCCGGTTTTAATAATGGCATACATTAACAAAAAACACCTCCACCGGATGATCTCGCCGCGTCCAGGTACAAAATTAATTTATAATTTTAACTTGTAACTAATTTATAATTAATTTTGATTTAAAACCTTGACCGTGCGGAATAAAAACCGAACGTATTCGGTTGACGTGCAAGATTAGCATAGAAAAATAATCTTGTCAAATATTTGGCAAAAAATATTTACCGGTTGTTTTTAAATAAAAAAGACGGCGCGGATGTATTCGCTGCGGTTTACCACGTCGGAATTACCGTAACGTTTTTACGTACGATAAAGTTTAAATTACGACACGACCTGCGATCAACATCCGCGCCATGTTTATTTTTGTTACTTTTTCTTTGCGCCAAAGAAAAAGTAAACCACAGAGCCAAAGAAAAAGTAAGTTCAAACTGCCAAAGAAAATAAAAAAACAGTAAAAACTCTTACGAAAATTGCGATTATAAGGAAAAAGATATTTTTGTTGCAAACTGAATAAATTGTGATAAAATATTTTCGCTTAAAAAAGGCGGGGTTGATAACCGTCAAGAAGTTTTCGCCGCCTCAACGAAGGGAGAAATAAATTAATGTTTGAATGGTTTGGCGGGTCGCGAGACATGGGAATAGATCTTGGGACGGCAAATACTCTGGTTCACGTCAAGGGCAGAGGAATTGTCCTGCGCGAGCCTTCGGTAGTGGCGATAAAACGTGACAGCGGGGAAGTGCTTGCTGTCGGCGAAGAGGCTAAGCAGATGATTGGGCGCACGCCCGGCAATATTGTTGCGATTCGTCCCATGAAAGACGGCGTTATTGCCGATTTTGACGTGACACAAGCAATGTTGAAATATTTTATAAAGAAAGCTATAAATTCAAATTCATTTTCAAGACCGCGCGTAGTGGTAGGCGTACCTTCCGGCGTCACGGAAGTTGAAAAGCGTGCAGTTATCGACGCGGCTCAACAGGCAGGCGCACGTGAAGCCTACTTGATTGAAGAGCCTATGGCGGCGGCTATCGGCGCAGGTTTGCCGGTTGAAGAGGCAAAGGGAAATATGGTTGTCGATATCGGCGGCGGCACTACAGAAATTGCCGTAATTTCACTCGGCGGCATTGTCACAAGCCGTTCAATTCGTATCGGCGGCGATGAAATGGATTCGTCCATTGTCCAACACATTAAGCGCGTCTACAATTTAATGATCGGTGAACGTACAGCGGAAGAAATTAAAATCACAGTGGGTACTGCGATTGTCACGCCCGACACAGATACAACTATGGATATTCGCGGACGTGACTTGGTAAGCGGTTTGCCGAAAACTTTAACGATTAAATCAAGTGAAATTCGTGAAGCGCTGGGAGATCCCATTTACAAAATTGTAAACGCGGTAAAAGGTACGCTTGAAGAAACGCCGCCTGAACTTGCAGCCGACGTTATGGATCACGGCATTATGATGACCGGCGGCGGGGCGCTTTTAAAAAATCTCGACAAACTCATTGCCAAAGAAACGAGTATGCCTGTCTTGGTTGCGGACGATCCCTTAAGTTGCGTCGGTGAAGGTACCGGCAAGTCTCTTGAGAATTTAAATCTGTTAAAGCGCGTTGTTATGACTTCCAAAAAGATAAGGCAGTAATTTAAGCTTACGGTTTGACGATTTTTTAATCTCAAGAGCCGGCGGTTTTCCTATGGAACAAAAATATAAACAGAAAAAACCTACGTCAACAAAAAAAATAATCGCGGTAATTACCGTATTCGTCATGGTATTTTTTTTAATATTTTTGGCGGCACGCAGTAAAGTTGAATTTCCTTTTGTCAGCAAAACTGCAATGACGGTACTTTCACCTTTCCAAAATTTTTTCTCATGGACGGGAAGTCAGATTACCTTTTTAAAGAGGAATTTGGCTGAAATACGTTATCTGTACAAGCAAAACCGGCAACTTCGCGAAGAAGTTGAGCTTTTGCGCGCGCAAAATTTGACGGCGTCGGAATACGCGTCGGAAAATCAAAGACTGCGCGCACTTTTAGGCTACAAGCAGGTTACAACTCAATTTGACTTGGTAGCGGCAGGCGTCATAGGTCGCGAATCCGTCACATGGTCAAGCGTCATTCTGATAAATCGCGGCACGTTAGACGGCGTCGCCAACAACATGGCGGTCATCACGGAAATGGGGCTTGTCGGTCATGTCTTGGAGGCAGGCGCCAATACGTCAAAGGTTCAGCTGATTTTAGACCCGCGCTCTTCCGTCGGCACCTTAGTGCAACGCGCAGATTCACGAGTCGCCGGAATTGTCGAAGGCGATATGAATAACCCCACTCATCCGCGTATGGTGAACATTCCCAAAGATGCCGATGTGCAGGTTGAAGATGCCGTTGTCACTTCCGGTTTCGGCGGCGTCTATCCGAAAGGCATTGTCGTAGGCAAGATTAAAGAGATTCACAATGACGAAGGCGGCTTGCTAAAGTACGGCGTTATTGAAACGTCGGTGAACTTTGAAAAGCTTGAAGACGTTGCCGTTATCGTAACGTCACGTGAAGCGCCGCCGGAGCCACTACCGCCGATTTTGCAGACGCCCGGCACTGAAACAGACCCCGAAGAAACGGCGGAACGTATGAGAAAGGCGCAGGAACAATTACAGCAGGCACAGGAGCAAGTTCAACAACAGCAACAGCAACAACTTCAACAGGCGCAGGAACAGCAGGGACTGGAACAACTTCAACAGCTTGATGAAGATACACCTTTAGAGTAAAGAAAATCGGAGGGCGTAAAGTTGAAACTTATTGCCATGCTTGTCGTAACTATTTTGGCAATGTACGCCGCGCAGAGTTCACTTTTAACCTACTTGGACTACAACGGCGTCAGCGCAAATTTAATGTTACTGCTGACTGTATCGACGGCATTTCTGCGCGGACACTATTTCGGCGTTGCAATGGGATTTTGCACGGGGCTTTTGCAGGATTTAACTACCGGCGACTTTTTCGGTTGCGCCACGTTTGCTTATATGACGGCGGGACTGATTTTCGGCAAATTTTCCGAGCGTGTTGTCAAGGAGCAGTTTTTAATTCCGGTAATAAGCGCACCTATTGCGGCGGCGATTTATTTTTTTATTACAACGGGATTTATTTTAATGTTCGGCTATCCTCTTGACATATTGGACGCGGCTAATAAAATTTTGGTACCGCTGATTTTTTATCAAATAATCTTTTCACTGCCGGTTCATAAAATTGTATACGAATTTGATAAAAAGATTAGTGATTAGATAGTTACTATCGATCTAACCACTATCGATCTATCGATCTAACAACTATCGATCTATCGATCTAACAACTATCGATCTAAAAACAGGTGTTAAAATGCTTGACATAGACAATAATAATAACGGCGAAGAATTTAACGGACGCCTTACCATATTGGCCTCACTGATGATGTTCGTCATTTTCATATTGGCGGCACGTGTCGGCTATCTGCAAATTTATGACGGCGAATATTACGCACGCCTTGCCGACGGTAACCGAATCAGAATCATTCCTTCAGTAGCTCCGCGCGGCACTTTTTTTGACCGCAACGGTCAACTTCTTGTTACCAATCGCCCGGGTTTTGTCGTGTCGCTTTTACCTTTAACCGAGCCGATATCGCCGGAAGTCGTCCAACGTATTTCAAAACTTCTAAACGTACCCATTGAAGAGATTGAACGCAAAATTTCAGTTCACTACAGCTTTGACCCCATACGAATAAAATCGGACGTGACGCCGGACATTGTGACTATAATCGAAGAGCAAAAGTACGATTATCCCGGCGTCGTCATTGAAGTTCAGCCTATACGAAATTATATTCTTAAGCAGGAATGCGCACATACTCTCGGCTACGTCAGCGAAATTTCGGACGCGGAACTTGAGGCGAAGAAGGATCAAGGCTACAAGAGCGGCGACATTGTAGGGCAATTCGGTTTAGAGCGTGTTTATGATAAATACATTCGCGGCGTTGACGGCGGTGAACAGGTTGAAGTTGACGTCGGCGGTAAGCCGGTACAGATTTTAGGCAAGAAGGAACCGACGCCGGGCTATGATTTAATTTTGACGATTGACCGCGATTTACAAGTTGCCGCTGAACAAGCTGTCGATAAAATGCTTGGTGAAATTAATGCGAACGCCGCCGCCGCAGTTGTTTTAAATCCGCAGAACGGTGAAGTTTTGGCAATGGTGTCACGTCCCGCCTTTGACCCGAATCTTTTTGCGCACGGCATTTCAACTAAGGATTGGAACGCGATTAATACGAATCCTTACCACCCTATGGACAATAAGACTATAACCGGTGAATATCCGCCGGGTTCGACTTTTAAAATTGTCACCGGTACCGCCGCGCTTGCTACCGGCAAAGTTGCGCCGGACGAAATGATTTTTGACAGCGGGCAACACTGGCTTGTACCGAAAGGCAATGCGGGCGGCGAGGCATTGGGCTGGCTTGATTTTCACAACGCGCTGGCTCATTCCGATAACGTTTACTTTTATGAAATGGGTAACCGCTTAGGCGCTGACCTTTTGGAAAAGTACGCGCAGATGTTTGGACTCGGCTCCGTCACGGGAATTGACTTGCCTTATGAGTCGCCGGGACTTGCCGACTGGAAAGAGTATAAGTGGGAAGTTTATCACGACGAATTTTATTTGTCAGAGATAATGGACGCGGCGATAGGGCAAGGATTTAACTTGGTGACGCCGTTGCAAGCCGCAATGGTTATGGGTGAAATTGCCGCCAACGGTAAAAGATTTCGTCCGCACGTTGTGAAAAAAATCGTGACGCAGGACGGTGAACTTATTAAAGAGTTTACGCCGGAGCTTGTGGGACAGCTTGACGTTGACCCCGAAATAATTCGACTGGTTCAAGCGGGACTGCATGAGGTTACAAAGACCGGTACCGCCGCGCGAAACTTTGAAGGCTTTCCGCATGACATTGCCGGTAAAACGGGTACGGCTGAAAATTCGCAGGGCGCGGATCACGGCTGGTTTGTAGGTTACGCGCCGTATGATAATCCCACTGTCAGCGTTGCCGTTATTGTTGAAAACGGCGGTTACGGTGCTACCAGTGCCGTACCTATCGGCAGGCAGATTTTGGAGGCGGCTTTTGCCACTCAATCCCAGCGCGGAGCCTTTAATTAATGCGTAATGCGTAATGAAAAAATTCTAATCCCTGTTCCCTAATCCCTAATCCCTAACATCGAGGTGACATTTATGAAATATCGCGCCGCAATTTTTGATATGGACGGCACTCTTGTAGACACGTTGCCTTACCTTGTCGAAAGCGTCAATGAAATGCTGAAACATTTCAACCTGCCGACAAAAACGTCTGAAGAAGTTCGACTGGCAGTAGGTAACGGCGCCGTGAAGTTAATGGAGCGCATTTTACTTTTCGGCGAGGACAAGGCGCGTGACAAGGATTTTTTGATTCAAGCGCTGGATTACTACGACGGCTGTTGTCAGCGTAATGCCATTGCGGGTACGAAGCCTTATGACGGAATTATTGACGTGCTTGCCGATCTCAACGCGAAAAAAATTCCAATCGGCATTTGTACCAACAAACAACATTTCGCGGCGATTGAAATTGCAGAAAAACTTTTGGCGCCGATAAAATTTGACGCTATTCAAGGCGATGAACGCGATAAACCGAAAAAGCCCGACCCCACTACCGCGCTTGCCGTTGCGAAAAAGTTAAACGTAAAGCCGGAAGAAGTTGCGTACTTCGGTGACACTTATGTTGACGTGGAGACGGCGATTAACGCGGGATTTTTGCCAATCGGCGTGACGTGGGGTTTTCGTCCCGAAAGTGAACTTGTAAACGCCGGCGCAAAAATTATTTTGCATCACCCTGCTGAAATTTTAAAAGCCGTTGAATTTGCCGTGTAAATTTTTTAAAGGAAGTGTTAATATGCCGTCAACGCCTGCCGTTTCAGTAGTCATTCCGCTTTACAATGCAGAAAAATATATCGGCGCTTGCCTTACGAGTATTTTAAATCAAACCTTTCAAGATTTTGAAGTTATCGTGGTTGACGATTGTTCGACTGACAGTAGCCGTAACATTGCGGAAAGTTTTATGCCGAAGTTTGGCGACCGACTTAAACTTTTGCGCACTGAAAAAAATTCCGGCGGCGCAGGTGTACCGTCAAATATCGGCATTGAAAATTCACGCGGCAAGTATCTTTACATTATGGACGACGACGACTTAATTTTGGACGCGACTTTGGAGACGCTTTATAAATCTGCGGAAGATTTTCAAGCAGACGTGGTTTTTATGGAGCGCGGCTACTTTTTTGAAAGCAATGAAGGCAAAGTAGTTCCCGACAAAAAAGATTTAAAATTGCAGGCGTGGATGGGAAATATAGACTACCTTGTAGAAGAGCCGGAATTGGAAAATGAAACTGAGGCACTCATAGAAAGCTTTTTGCAAATTGAAATTGGCTGGCCGGTATGGCAGAAATTTTTTCTGCGCGACTTTGTCACTGAAAATAAAATCATCTTCTCCGACCTGCCGACTTCACAAGACTGGATTTTCACGTTGCAGTTAATTTCTTACGCAAAACGTTTTCTGCGCGTGCCATACCCGCTTTACGTATACCGAAGAAATAATTCAGACTCTGTTTGCAGGACGGCAAGAAGTAAGGAAGACGAATTAATTTTTTGGATTAAGACGCACCTTGAAGGCGTGAAGTTTTTGACGAATTTTTTCAGTACTCAAAATTTTTTCGCGGCAAATATGCGCTATCAGCAACAGTTGCTTGAAATGTGGGAGAAGACGAATTACAAAAACGTCATGAAACTTATGGCGGAGGTGACGCCGGATGAAATGTACAACATTTTGAAAAATGCGCTGGCTGAAAAATTCGGCGACAATGCAAGTTTAATCGCGTACCTTTGCACTTCGGTCACTTCGTACAAATTTAAATGGACTGTGGAAAAATTTAAAAATGAGATTATGGAGCAAAATCACCCTACCTGACTAAACTTTAAAAATTTGTCTGGCACTTTAAATTAAAAAAAATTTACCTGACTAGGTGGTGTTGAGTAAATCAAATTTAAAGACTTTGCAAATTACGTAACTGCCGCAGTAGGAGAGGCGCGCACGGACGCGCGCCCCGTCCGCACCATGAGCGTGACGCGAATGCTGCGGACATGTTTTCTTTTGATACT
>JAFTEG010000268.1 GCA_017453765.1 Selenomonadaceae bacterium | reverse complement strand
CGAGTTTAGAAATGCGTGTATCGCGTCCCGTTTTTTCGGCAACAATCGGACCAATTTCACTTGCCTTGCCTGCGCCTTCCGCAACTACCATGAGAATGTAGCGCTTGCCTTTTTCGTACTCCGCCTTCATACTTTCGCAAATTTCGTCCAAATCGTATTCTTCTTCCGGCACGAGAATATATTCAGCGCCGCCGGAAATGCCCGCGACCATTGCAAGCCAGCCGCTGTTACGTCCCATAACTTCCAAAACGATTATGCGGCGATGTGCGGAGGCGGTATCGCGCAGTTTGTTCATTGCGTCGATAATCGTGTTAGCCGCCGTATCACAGCCGATCGTGTATTCGGAACCCCAAACGTCATTGTCAATCGTGCCGGGCAGACCGACAATCGGCAAGCCTGTTTCTTGACTGAGAATCGACGCGCCGCGCAGACTGCCGTCACCGCCTACAACCACAAGACCTTGAATGCCGCGATCCACGAGATTTTTGTAGCCGAGCATACGACCTTCGGGAGTTTGAAAACGTCTGCAACGTGCAGTACCGAGAAAAGTTCCGCCGCGTTGAATAATGTCGCTGACGTCTTTGGACTGCATTTCAAACATTTCTTCATCAAGCATACCATGATAGCCGCCGCGAATGCCCCAAACTTTCACGCCCATATGAAGAGCCGTTCTTGTAACTGCGCGAACTGCCGCGTTCATGCCGGGACTGTCGCCGCCGGATGTCATAACCGCTATACTTCTAATCATATAAGAAAACCTCCCCCGCTCGAATTACATGACTGCCAAAAATTTTTTCACATAATAACATACTTTAATCGAATTGCAAATAATCTGTCACCAAAAATTTTATTATGTTTTAGCTGTTAGCCGGTAGCTTTTAATTCTTAATCCTTAATTCTAAATCCTTAATCCTTAATCCTCCTGTCGTTCCATGAAGATTTATTAACCTGCCTTGCCCTGCCGATAGCCAAATTATTTTTCGGCACGTCCTGCGTAATCGTTGACCCCGCCGCAATGTACGCGTCATCTTCCACTGTAACCGGTGCCACCAAATTTGAATTACAGCCGACAAAGACGTTATCGCCGACCTTCGTGCGGAATTTTTTCTTGCCGTCATAATTCACCGTAATAGCGCCGCAACCTACATTACAGCCCGCGCCCATATCGCAATCACCGATATACTGAAGGTGCGGCAGTTTAGTGCCTTCGCCGATATTGGAATTTTTAATTTCAACAAAGTTGCCGATTTTAACCTTGCCGCTAATCTTCGTGTTGGGACGAATATGCACGTAGGGACCGAATGTCACGCCGTCAGCAATTTCAGCCTCGTGACAGTACGCAAACTGCGCGGTGACGTTGTTGCCTACAGTCATATCGGTAAAGCGGACGTTGGGACCGATGACGCAATCTTCACCGATTTTCGTCTTGCCTTCAAGGTACGTGTTGGGATAAATAATCGTGTCTTGACCGACTTCAACTTCAAAATCAATGTACGTCGTCGCGGGGTCTATAATCGTGACGCCGCTTAACATAAGCTCGGCGTTTTTGCGCTGATGTAAAATTTTATCGGCTTCGGCAAGCTGTATTCTTGAATTTATGCCAAGCGTCTGCTTGTAATCTTCCGCAACTACCGCGCAGATTCTGCCGCCGTCAGCACGCAAAATTGCCAGCACGTCCGGCAAGTAATATTCACCCTGCGAATTGTCATTGGTAACTTTTTCAAGCGCGGCGAAAAGTCTTTTCACGTCGAAACAGTAAATGCCGGTGTTGACTTCACGAATTTTTTTCTGTTCCGGCGTCGCGTCTTTGTCCTCGACAATTTTTTCAAAGTCAACGTTATCAGCGCGAATAATTCTGCCGTAACCTTTGGGGTCGGGCATAATGGCGGTTAAAACCGTCGCGGCGGCATTAAATTTTTCATGCGCGTTTGAAAGATTTTTTAAAAGTTCGCCGGTGAAAAGCGGGGTATCGCCGCAAAGAATCATGACGTTGCCGGTTGAGTCTTTAAATTTTTCTTTCGCGCATAAAACCGCGTGACCGGTGCCGAGTTGCTCTTCCTGCATTACAAATTCGGCGTCGGGAAAAGTTTGTTTGACGAGTTCCGCGCCTGAACCGATTATAACCACTTCGCGCTTTGATCCTGCAGATTTAGCCGCGTCAATTACGTGCTGCAACATGGGCTTGCCGCCGACTTTGTGTAAAACTTTCGGTAATTTGCTTTTCATACGGGTGCCTTTGCCCGCCGCTAAAATTATTGTTTCCAAATTTAAATCGCTCTCCTAAAATTATGCGGTTTTACTAAACTTTTCAGCCTTCTTGATTTTTTTCTGCTCCATTCGCTTTACAAACTTGACAAATTTTTTATAAGCGTCCGTGTCTGCAAAAATATATTGCGCAAAACTTTTAGCGTCCGGCAGTTGAATATCTTCAAGCTTTGTTGCAGGCGGTAAATCTTTTTCCGAAACGTCCCATAACATCAAATTCAAAACGTCCGCCGCATTTTCCATTGCCTCTGTCAAATTTTCGCCGTAGGTAAAACAACCGGCAATGTCGGGAAATTTCACCGAATAAACCTTGTCCGATTCAACCCAAGCAAAAATCGCAGGATAAATGCATTTCATTTTAATCACCTCTCAACTACTTTATTCCCGCCTGTTTCAAAATGTCGTTTACCAAGTATTTTGGTAAATCCTTTGCGTTATGACGCGGTACGGAAAATGGGACGCCTTTAGCATTTTCCCACTTTTCGTGATTCGAGCCGTCTGCTACAAATTTACAGCCGTGACGTTTTAAAATTTTTAAAAGTTCCGAGCGTTTCATTTTGCTTGCCGCTTACTCCTGCGCAACGCCTTAAGCAAAGTTTTTTCTGCGCGTTCCATATGGTGTTCGGCGGCGTCACGCGCGGCGCTTACGTCACCGTTTGCAATGGCGTCAACCATATCGGAATGCTCTTCCAAAGTTTCCTGCAGGCGACCGGGATAAGACATTGACAGCGTGCGAAAACGCGCCAACTGCTCTTTCAAATTGCTGATAATGCCGACAAGCCTTTCATTGCGGCTGACTTGGTAAAGCAAGCCGTGAAATTTTATATCGGTCTCGACAATTTTTTCAATGTCATTCGTCTTAATGTAGCCTTCAATGTCGACAAGAAAACTTTGCAACATTTCAAGTTCATCGGGTTCAATTCTGCGTGCGGCAAGACCGGTGGCAAGCGCTTCAAGTGCCGAACGAATTTCAAAAATTTCTTTGACGTCGCTTTCAGAAACATCAGCCACGTACGTGCCGCGTCTCGGCATCATTATGACGTAGCCTTCCTGTTCAAGCTTGCGAATCGCCTCTCTTACCGGAGTGCGGCTTATTCCGAGTTCGTCGGCAACTTGTACCTCCATTAACCTTTCGCCGGGTTCCAAAATGCCGCGTTTAATTGCGTCGCGCAGAGCTTCACAAACAACCTCGCGTAAAGGCTGGTACGTGTCTAAATTTATCGGTTCAAGTTTTCCCATAAAAGCTCCTTTAGTGAATAGTGAATAGTAAGTAGCGAATAGTGATTCACTAATTCTTAATTCTTAATCCTTAATTCCCCTCAGTCTGTTTCGGTGATAAAAATCTGCGCGGGCAAATCTTGAACGCTTGCAACAATTCTGTCAACGTCCGCTTTATCAGCCAGCGCAAAAATCGTGGGACCGCTGCCACTCATCAACGCAACTTTAGCGCCCGCCTTAATCAGCTTGACTTTGTAACTTTCAAGGTCAGGAAAAACTTTTTCCGCAACCGGTTCAAGCACATTTGCAAAATATTTAAAGACAGTGTCAAAGTCGCGCATTCTAAACATCTCAATAATTTTGTAAGTCTGCGGGTGCTGAATTTTAGCGGCGTCAAGCGTGTCAAAAGTTTTATAAGCCCATGCCGTTGCAATTTCAAAATTCGGCTTAAGCAATATGACGGCGTAATTTTTAAAAGGCGCAAGTTCGCGTAAAATTTCACCGCGTCCCTTTGCAAGGAAAGTACCTTCCACTACGCAGAAAGGCACGTCCGAGCCGATTTTTTCACCGATTAAACACAGTTCGTTAATATTTAAATTTAAATCGTACAGCCAATTCATACCGCGAATAACCGCCGCCGCGTCCGCCGAGCCGCCGCCTAATCCCGCCGCCGCAGGAATTTTTTTTATCAAATGAACTTTAACGCCGAAATCTCTTTTACAGTATTCTTGCATTGCCAAAACTGCGCGGTACGCCAAATTTCTTTCGTCGGCAGGAATATTTTCGCCGCCTAAAATTTGCGTGGTATCCATTGTAAAGGCAATGCCGCTTTTTATGCGCGTCAATTCCACTTCGTCCGCAAGCCCTATCGTCTGCATTATCATTTCGACTTCGTGATAACCGTCCTCGCGCAGTTTTAAAATGTCAAGCGTCAAATTTATTTTTGCCCTTGCCAATTCCATTATCATTTCCCTAATCACTAATCCCCTGCCCTTTTTAGCTTAGAGCTTAGAGCTTTCAGCTTAGAGTTTTTAATTTTTAACTCCCAACTCCTCACTCTCAACTCTTAACTCCTAACTCCTAACTCTTATGACATTCTGCCGGTCTTGGTTTTCTCACCGTAATTGCGCGGCGGCAAAACAATTTTGTAGCCGTTATGCAAAGACTCCGCCACCGCCGACATGGTTTTTTCCAGCGTTACAAGCTCCTCCGCGTAATAATTCACCTTGAACGCATTTATAAGCCGCATTGACGCGCTGTAAAGCCAATTTATCAAGCTGAATCGCAACTCGTGTTCATTGCGTATGAAAACGTGCTTGTCCCACGCAGTTTTGAAAATTCGCGCCCAACTTATTTCAAAAATCGCGCCGTTGCCTGCCCAATTCGTCGCCTGCTTTTCGTGCCGCCTAAACGCGCTTAAAGGCTCATCATTCAGCCAAACCATATTTCCCTGCGTAAGAAGTTGGCACCACGTAGAAATGTCGACAAGCGAATAAAAGCCGTCCTCTTCGTCCGTCCAACAAAGGTCATTGTCGCGCAGAAATTTTTTGCGAATCAGCACGGTTGTAGGTTCGCCGATATAATTTTGTCCCGTGTGAAACATTAACCTGCCTGCCTCGTCACCTGTAATTTTCATCGTCTTATTCAATCTCTCAGGTTGCGGCATTCTCTGCGTATGAACTCTTCCTTCGGCGTCTATCACGTCTCTTATTGAAGTCACCAGCGAAACATCGGGATTGTTGCGATAAATTTCCACCATAACTTCCAATTTGCGCGGATAAAGTAAATCGTCGTCCATAAGCCAGTTGACATATTCGGCTTTGGGATTGTTGTACTTCCGCGCAAAGTTCCAGTTATCGTTCGCCGTGAAATTTTTGTGGTGAAAATATTTTATGCGCTTATCCCGTGCAAGATAATCCTGCATAAGCTTTTCCGTGTCGTCATTGGTCGAGTTGTCACTCACGATAACTTCAATGTTGCGGTAGGTTTGATTCAGCGCGGAATCAAGAGCAAGTTTGAAATATTCGGGGCGATTGTAAGTGGGAATTATTATGCTGACAAGCGGCAGGATATCTTTTGAATACTCGTCCAAAAATGCCGCACGCGCAGGATTGTCAAAAGTCATTTTTGTAGTTTTAAACCGGAGCCACGTCTCTTTCTGATTCGCCACAACAACTTTGTAGCCTTTGCGTTTGAACTCAATGCACTGCGCACTGTCGCCGAAGGACTTTGCTGTAAAGATATCGCATTGCCAGTCTACGTCGTACTGCGTCGCCATAAACCAGCCGTCAACCGCCGCAACTTCCTTGTAGTCCTCTGTAAAATCTCCCCACGCCGTCAAATTTTGGTTATCGCCGATAAAAATTTTTCCGCACCTTTTGGCAGCCTCAAGACAAATTCCGTTCGTCGAAAATTGAATTGCGCCGCTTACGCCGATAACGCCGATTTTTCTGTCGGCTTTAAAAATGTTCAAAATGTCCGACAAAATATTTTTGTACGTGAAGGAAACATTTTCATCGACGTAAATTTTGTACCGCGCGTCATTTTGTTTCATTGTCGAATCATAGACAAAATATTTTTCGTCGCCGGTGACAGGCAAAATGTCAACGTCATAACCCTGCGGAACGGTAAGTTTTTGTATAGACTCAATCAGTTGACTGCAAAGATTTTCATCGGTCTTGTGAATGATAAATGCGATTTTTTTTCTGTTCAAAAAGTCCACCTCATATTAAATTTAAAGCTGAATTTTTATTGCTATATGCTAGGCGGCGTTGAATAAATCCAAAGTAAAAAAGTTGCAAATTACGTAAACGCCGCAATTATAGAGAGGCGCGCAGGGACGCGCGCCCCGTCCGCGCAAGTCGCCGGACGCGACTTCTGCGGACATGTTTCTTTTTGTTACTTTTTCTTTGCGCCAAAGAAAAAGTAAATCTAAAAAAATCTTAACTACTTGTAAAATCA
Organism: Selenomonadaceae bacterium; assembly: GCA_017453765.1. Lineage (GTDB taxonomy): Bacteria > Bacillota > Negativicutes > Selenomonadales > Selenomonadaceae > Quinella. The sequence continues at coordinate 8,076 of JAFTEG010000268.1, read as the reverse complement.
GAATTTGTAAAATCAGAATTAGTCAACACCGCCTAAAAAAAATCGGACAGTGAAAGCTGAAAAAAACTGTCACCATCCGTTTCTTAAGAAAAAATTTTTCGTGTTATACCGGCGTAGGATCTGAATTTTTTGTTTCAAAAATCGGCGTCGGCATCGGTGTCACATCTTGCGGCAAATTATTTTCACTTTTATCAAGGTTGACCGGCGCCTTTAACGCGGTGTTACTTTCGCCGAAAACCATAGCCTTCAATTCCGCCGCCGTCAAAGTTTCCTTTTCCATAAGCGCCTTAGCGATAATGTCAAGTTTGTCACGATTTTCATTAATGATATCGCGGCAAGCTTGGTAGGCGTCCTCCATGTACTTGTGAACTTCCTTGTCAATTTCGCCGGCAACTTCTTCAGAGTAATTTCTGTTACTTTGTCCGAGATACTGTTGAACTTGATCCGCGCCGTACGCAACGGGACCGATAACGTCGCTCATACCGTACTGCATAATCATGGAGCGTACGATTCGGCTTGCCTGCTGAATGTCCTGCGAGGCACCGGTAGAAATTTCATTTAGCACAATTTCTTCGGCAACACGTCCGCCCATTGCAACTTTCAATCTGTCGAGAAGTTCCGAGCGCGTTGCATAATTTCTGTCCTCTTTCGGCAACATCAAGGTGTAACCGCCTGCACGTCCGCGCGGAATTATCGTGACTTTATGCACGGGGTCAGCGTGCTTAAGCATCATACCTACAAGCGCGTGCCCGCCTTCGTGATACGCCGTCAATTTCTTTTCGTCGTCACTCATCACTTTGGATTTACGTTCGGGACCCGCCATGACACGTTCGATTGACTCTTCCATTTCAATCATATTAATTTCGTGCTTGTCCCTGCGTGCCGCCAACAACGCCGCCTCGTTTACAAGATTAGCCAAGTCGGCGCCGGTAAATCCGGGCGTACGCCGCGCCAAAACGTCCATGTCGACATCACGCGCAATCGGCTTGCCTTTTGAGTGAACCTTCAAAATTGCAATGCGCCCTTTTACGTCCGGTTTATCGACAACAATTTGTCTGTCAAAGCGTCCCGGTCTTAAAAGCGCTTGGTCAAGGATATCCGGTCTGTTCGTAGCGGCGATTATGATAATGCCTTCGTTCGCCGCAAAGCCGTCCATTTCAACAAGCAACTGATTCAAAGTCTGTTCGCGTTCATCATGCCCGCCGCTGAACCCTGCACCGCGCTGACGTCCTACCGCGTCAATCTCGTCAATGAAAATTATGCACGGTGAATTTTTCTTAGCCTGCGCGAATAAATCACGAACACGTGACGCGCCGACGCCTACAAACATTTCCCCGAAATCCGAGCCGCTGATTGAGAAAAATGCTACTCCCGCTTCGCCTGCAACCGCCTTCGCCAAAAGTGTTTTGCCGGTACCGGGCGGACCGTACAGCAGGACGCCTTTCGGAATACGCGCACCCAAGTCATTAAACTTTTTAGGATGCTTTAAAAATTCCACAACCTCTTCAAGCTCTTCTTTCGCCTCGTCCGCGCCTGCCACGTCGTTAAAGGTTACGCGTACCTTGTCGCCGTTGGACATTCTTGCACGGCTTTTGCCGAAAGACATGACCTTACTGCCTGAACCGTGCGTCTGATTCATTATGAAGAATAACACGCCGATTAAGATTAACACCGGCAGGAAAGAAGAAAGGAGCGTCATCCACCACGGCGGCTCTTTTGGATTTTGCGCGGTTATTTCGACGCCCTTTGCCTCCAATTTGCCGAAAAGTGTTTCATCGCCTATCGGAAAATCCGGCGCGGTTGTCGTAAATTCCGTGCCGTCCTTTTTCGTCGCCTTAATAAAATTTTTCGTCAAGACAACTTTTGAGACTTCACCTGAATCGACTCTTTGCAAAAACTGCGAATAACTCGTTTCTTCAACGGCTTGCGGTTTCACCGAAAAATAATCGTATGCAGTTATGGCGATGAATATTATCAGCAAGTAAAAGCCGACGTTTCGCAAAAAACTGTTCAATTACAACGCTCCTTTTTAATGCGTAATGCGTAAGGCGCAATGCGTAATGAATTTTTTAGTTAATAGTTAGTAGTTAATAGTTAGTAGTTAATAGTTAATAGTTAGTAGTTAGTAGTTAGTAGTTAGTAATTACCAGCTACAGGCTAACAGCTAATCGCTAAAAGCTAACAGCTACTTTGAATAAACACTGCGCTTTAAAATGCCGAGATACGGCAAGTTTCTGTAATGCTGCGCGAAGTCAAGACCGTAACCCACAATAAATTCGTCCGGAACTTCAAAGCCGCAGTAGTCAACGTCAACATCAATTTTTCTGCGCGAAGGCTTATTCAAAAGTGCGCAGACTTTCACGCTTGCCGCGCCTTTGTCCTTGAAATATTCAACAAGGTAATTCATTGTCGTGCCGGAGTCTACGATATCTTCAACCAAAAGAATGTCGCGTCCCTTAGGATCGTTGTCCAAATTCTTCAAGATATTGACCTTGCCGCTGGTATGCGTGTTGGCGTCGTAGCTGGACGCAATCATAAAGTCGAAGTGAACCGGAATCGAAACGCGTCTCACAAGATCTGTATAGAACATTACCGCGCCGTTCAAAATGCCGACCGTCAACAGCGGTTTCGCAATGTCCTTGTAGTCTTCGCTGATTTGTGCGCTGAGTTCCTTAACGCGGGCTGCAATGTCTTCTTCGGTGTAAAGTACGCGTTCGATGAAATCTTCTTTGGTTTTCAATTTAATCAAATCCTTTCTTTTTAAGCTTTTAAGCTGTAAATTTTTTCTTACTGTCAATTTGCCACGCCGTAAATCTGCGCGGAAGTTGTGCGGAAGTTCGACGCCTGCCAAGCCGTTCACCAAAACTTTTCGCACCGCTTCAAAGTGGGTAAAGCCGAAATCTTTAATGCCACTGACCTGCGCCAAAAACTTTTTTATAATCGCCCTTTGCATTGCCATATGCAGTTTTAAAAATTCCACGCGCAGAAGTTCAAGTTTATTCGCCGAATTTAGCTTGACGACGCGGGGATAAATTTTTTCGGTCTCAAGCTTTATGAAGTCCGCCTCGTCCGCCGTCACTTCAGCGAATCGGCAAAGCGTATCGACAACGGCGGGATTAAAATTTTCAAGTGCCGGTAAAAGTTCCAGCCTGACTTTATTGCGCGTCGCGTCCGGTTCAAAGTTTGTGGCATCAATGCGCGGCGTAAGTCCCCGTGTCACGCAGTAGCTTTCAAGTTCGCATTTTTTAAAACGTAGCAATGGACGTAAAAGCAAGCCGTATTCTTCGGACGTAGTGGAAAATTTCATTGCGCCGAGTCCTGCCGACGTGGCACCGCGCAGAAGTCTCATTAAAATGGTTTCAGCCTGATCGTCTGCGTGATGAGCAAGAGCTATCGCGTCAAAGTTCGTTTCGCGCTTGACTTTGTTCAAAAAGTTATATCGAAGTTGCCGCGCCGCCGTTTCAATCGAGATTTTATTTTCCGCCGCAAATTTTTTAACGTCGCCGTGTTCGCAGAAAAATTTCACGTCGAGATTAGCGGCAAAATCTTTTACAAAAGCCGCGTCGTCCAATGACGCTTGACCGCGCAAGCCGTGTTCATAGTGCGCAATGCAAATTTCAAGATTAAACCGTTGCCGCACGTTGAAAAGCAGGTCGGCAAGTGCAAGAGAGTCAGCGCCGCCTGATACCGCGATAACTATTTTCTGCGCGGAAAAAATATTTTCTGCTTGGCAAACGTCAATGAACTTTTTCAGCAAAAAATTTCCCTCCCGCAAAAATGTCACGGCATTAATCTGAACGTCTTGAGCCGCGTCCGCCGCGCTTTGAATCGGTCTTGCGCTTTAAATCGGTAAGTCTTTCGTCGCTGTCCTTCAAAAATTTTGACAATTTATCTTCAAAAGACGCAGAAAGTTTTCTGTTAGGCTTAGGCTTATTAATTGCCCGTGCCGCAGTTTTCTCCGCCTCTTGGACGGGCGGTTTCATTCTTTTTAATGACAGCGCGACTTTGCCGTTAGCGTCAATGCTTACAACTTTTGCCTGTACCGTTTCGCCTTCGTGCAAAAAATCGCTGATGTTGCTTACATATTCGTTTGCAACTTCAGAAATGTGAATCAAGCCCGATTTTTCGTCCTCAAGCTCCACGAAGGCGCCAAAATTAGTAATTCGCGTAACTTTTCCTTCGACTACGCCGCCTACTTCGATTGCCAAAATTTTTTCCTCCATTTTAGCTAATAGCTGGTAGCTGGTAGCTATTAGCCTTTCATTCTTAATCCTTAATCCTTAATTCCATTCGCCGGCTGGTAGGGCATTTCGCCTTCTTTGGCAAGCCCCAAATCTTCCCGCGCCAATCTTTCAATGTTGTTTAAATCCTGCAATTCGTTATACTGTTTCTGAAGTTTTTCGTTTTCAGCCTTCGCCGCCTCAAGCCGCTTATCTGCAATTCGCTTACTTTCGCTGACGTGCGACAAGTGAACTTGTTGCGAAATTAAAACGGTTGAGAAGTATGCGACAACTACGAACATTATCACGAAAAACCAATTTATTCCTTTTCGCTCTTTCATTACAAATCACCAAAAATTTTTACCTAATCATAACAGTTAATTCGACATTTCGCAAGTTGTTGGGAATAGTCTAAAAATTTTCGGCGTAAATAACACCTTTGCGAAAGTCCGCCGTTTCCCAAATTTTTGGATCATAAACAAAAATCATATAACCTTCACTTGTAGCGATCTTGTAGCCGCAATTTTGGAATATCGATTTTATTTTAATTATATCATCGGCGTTATGATAACTGCAGACCGACGCTTTAACTTTATTCGTAGTCAAAATTTTTTTTGCGCCGCGCAGTGCCGCCGGTTCAGCGCCTTCAATGTCTATTTTCAAAAAAACTTTACTGTCGTAAGGAATACTTACAACGTCGTCCAACGCCACTACCCCCCCTTGTCGATTCTGAAACAAACTTTGGTATAAACTCAACCTTGTCCCAGCAATCTTTGAAAGAGTAATACAGCGGCTCAAACCATTTTTTTTCCGGTTCAAACAAATATATTTTCGAGACAATATCTGCATAGCGCAGAGAAAAATTTCCTTCACAAACTCCCGCGTCAATCAGCACGTCGCCTTCCTCAACCGTATGCGTACCCTTAACGTAAAGATGCGGTGAAGTTGGAATTTGTTCACGCAAAATATCACGAACATATTTTTTACCGTCTGCACCTTGAATTTGTCCGCTACCATTACGAGGATAGTACATTCGTCGCTGCTTGCCCTCAATCGTTTCAAAATTTATGTACGGCAAGTCAATTTCTTCGTCGATAAAAACTTCGTCCAAAGTTTCGCCTAAACCTTCCAAATGCTGATTGAATACCGTCAGCTCATGATTTTTCCAGTACGCCAAAGTTTCCTGTATCACAGGGTCGGCGATATTTTCGTACTTGTTTATCATAATTTGTTGCAAAAGCCAATAGTAAGTTCTTACTTTATGCAACGGTACATTTAAATGCATCAGCAAAGGGATAAAATTTTTTGCAACATCAATATCTCTATCAATTAAAGCCAAATCATATTTCAAGCGGTGAATGTACTCAATCGAATAGAAATTGTGACCGTCAACCTCTGCAATGTCGCCCTCCAATTTGCCGAGTGCAACAAAGCCCGTAAAATTATGACCAAGCATTTCCATTGCGTCAAAGAGTTGCTTATTGTTTCCAAAATACGTATTTGTTTTGAGAATTATAATATTCATAAAAAAACTTTCTCCAATATCAAATTATTTTTCTGACCACTGATAATAATCTGTACCGGCGATTTTGCGAAAAACTGATTTACAATTCGGGCAGTTCAAATGATCCATCGTGTTGCTGAAATCGGGCTTGCCGTTGACAATTTGCACGGGACCCGCCTCAACAAAATCCATTCTTTCGCCGCAACGCGGGCAGGGACACTTGCCGTCGGCTTCGCGCTTAAGTTGAGTCGGCGGAATATCGCCGGTTGAAATAATTTTTTTCACCGGCTGTCGCTCTTCGGCGGGCAAGTCAAAAACGTCGTAATAGCCGGAGTGCAAAAGTTCACGGTAAAATACGCCGCAGGTATCGCAAATGTAGCGCGGTAAAGCGCTGTCCATGTTGACTTTGCCGTTTTCAACTTTGAGCGTGTCGCCGTCTGATTTTCTCAGCACATTCTTGCAGGTAGGACAAATAAATTTTTTGTCGGCATTTTTCTGAAGTTGCGTCAACGCCATATTAATCACCACATTTCTAAAAAAATTTTTACGCCAAATTTTTGCCCTGCTAATTCCACAAATATTTTTGTATTTCCTGCCTGCCGCGCAGAAATTTAGCTTTTAGCGGGTAGCCGGTAGCGATTAGGGGCAGTTGGTAAATTCCAACTTGGTAAAAAATTTTTTAGGATTTACTTTTCTTTGGCGCAAAGAAAAGTAACAAAAGAAACATGGCGCGTATGTAGCTCGCATACCTTGTCATAATTCCGGCGTTAACGTACGCACAAAGTTACGATAAATCTAACGTTGACGTACGCAGCTCAAAATACATCCGCGCCAATTTTTAAATTTAATCCGCGCCACTCTTTTTGAATTTGAATTTACAAACAACCCCCTAATTCTTAATTCTACATTCTTAATTCTTAATTAAAATTCAATGCCGCGTTGGGCTTTTATGCCGCGTTGAAAGGGGTGCTTTACCAATTTCATTTCCGTTACCAAGTCCGCCGCGTCAATTAAAATTTTCGGTGCGTCTCTGCCGGTTAAGACAATGTGAAGTTGCGGCAGTTTAATTTTAATCAGCGCCAAAACTTTTTCCGCGTCGAGCAGTTGAAATTTCACGGCGTAAAGTATCTCGTCCAAAATTATTAAATCCCACTTCTCCGAAAGAATTTCTGCGCGTGCAAGTTCAAGCGCCGTTTCAGCCGCCGCCTTATGTTCGGCAATTTTATTTTTGTCGATAAAGCCGAGACCGCATTGGCGAATTTCAATTTTATTTTCCGCCGGAATTTTTGCCAGCAGTTCAAGCGCGGCAAGTTCGCCGGAATTTTGTCGACCCTTTATAAACTGCAAAATCAAGACGTTAAGTCCCGCGCCGTACGCACGAAGAGCCAGACCTAATGCCGCCGTAGTTTTGCCCTTGCCGTCGCCGGTATGAATAAGTATCAAGCCTTTTGTTTCGTCCAAAATTTTTTCACTCCTAAATTTAACGTCACGAAATTTTTAACGCTACAAAATTATCAGCGCTGAGAAATTTTCAAAAAAAAATCTGCAGTCAATTCAAACTGCAGAAAAAATTTATTTAGATCCGACGATCCTGCGATTTCCTACAATCCGCTGATCCGTCGACCTGGTTACATCATACCGGGCATGCCGCCGCCCATTCCGCCGGGCATTGCGGGAGCAGGGGGTTCAGGTTTATCGGCAACAAGCGTTTCAGTCGTAAGAATCATTGCCGCGATGGATGCCGCGTTTTGAAGTGCAGAGCGTACAACTTTTGCAGGGTCAACAATACCTGCGCCGATCATATCAACCATTTCATTTGTAAGAGCGTTGAAACCTACGCCTTTGCCAGCCTTCTTGACAGCCTCGACAACTACGCTGCCTTCTTGACCTGCGTTGTTGGCAATTTGGCGTACGGGTTCTTCAATCGCGCGTTTAACAATTTCAACACCGACTTTAACGTCGCCTTCAGCTTGAATGTCGCTAAGCACGGGGAGAATGTCGACAAACGTCGTGCCGCCGCCTGCAACGATACCTTCTTCGACAGCTGCGCGGGTAGCGTTAAGCGCGTCTTCAATGCGGAGCTTTTTCTCTTTCATTTCAACTTCGGTAGCCGCGCCGATTTCGATAACGGCAACGCCGCCGGAAAGTTTTGCAAGGCGTTCTTGAAGTTTTTCTTTGTCGAAATCGCTGGTTGATTCTTCAATTTGCTTTTTAATTTGTGCAACGCGGAACTCAATGGCTTTCTTGTCGCCTGCGCCGTCAACAATCGTCGTTTCCTCTTTCGTGGAGCGAATTTGACGAGCCGTGCCGAGATCTTCAAAAGTTACGCTTTCGAGTTTGCGTCCTACGTCT
>JAFTEG010000267.1 GCA_017453765.1 Selenomonadaceae bacterium | reverse complement strand
CGTCGTCAAAGTGCGATTAATTTTTTTATACTCACCTGCGCGAAAAAGCGGCGTGTACTGATTCATAAGGCTGATAAAAATTTTGTCGCCGAAAGTTTTGTAAAGCCAATCGACAATTTTCATGGCGTCGCGGCGGAAGTTCGGCAGTACTAAGTGTCGCACGATAACACCGCGCGTCATAATACCGTTTTCAATTTTCACAGTGCCGACAAGTTCAAACATTTTCTGTATCGCTGTAGTTGCAACATCAAAATAATTCGGCGCGTTGGAAAAAGTTTTCGCGGCGTCCTCGTCAATGTACTTTAAATCGGGCAAAAAAATATCGACACGTCCGCGCAGAAGTTCAAGCGTCGAAACATTTTCATACGCATTGGAATTGTAGACAATCGGCAATTTCAGCCCGTACGTCTTTGCAAGGTCAATCGCGTTGCAAATCTGCGGCACGTAGTGCGTAGGCGTGACAAGTTCGATATTAGCCGCGCCGCGTTCCTGCTGTTCGATAAAAATTTTTGCAAGCCGCTCGATTGAAATTTCTGCGCCGAATCCTTCATGACTGATTGAAAAATTTTGGCAGTAGACGCATTTCAAATTGCAGTGCGAAAAGAAAATCGTACCGGCGCCGCGTTCACCGACAAGGCAGGGTTCCTCCCATTTATGCAGGCTAACCAACGCCACGCGCAGATTTTCGCCCGCGCCACAAAAACCAAAATTTTTTATGCGGTCGACGCGGCAAAGTCTTGGACAAAGTTCACATTTCATTAGTGGCTGGATCGATGGATCGATAGATCGATAGATCGATGGATCGATAGTAGTTAAAAGTTAGGAGTTAATTTTTCAGCTAACTCGGCTTTCATAAGGCGCCATTTAAATTCCGTAATGCCGAAATGCGGGTTGCGAATATGTACGCGCTTTAACGTGTACGGATCGCTTTTCAACGTGTTTAAACCTACGTCACCCGTCACCGCCGTCAAATATTTTTCACGCTTTAAAATTTCTATGACGTCGGAATTGTAAGCGCCGTTGGGATAGGAAAACGCGTAAACCGGTTCAAGCCCACTCCAATGCAAAAAAATTCGCGAATCGCGCACTTGGTGAAGTTGCATTTCAGCACCTTCAGTGTCAAGCGGCAAATGGTCGGCGGTATGTGAGCCGATTTCAATGCCGCGCCTTTGCATATCCTTCACCTGCTCCAGTGTCAAGTAGCCGGGCTTGCCGAGTTCGTTTGTAATGACGTAGACGACGGCTTTCATTTTGTGCGCCTCCAAAATCGGCAACATTTCCGTGTAAACATTTTCGTAGCCGTCATCAAAAGTTAGGATAATCGGTTTCGGCGGCAGGTTGAATTTACCGTGCTTAGCCAGCATGAACTCGTGCAAAGTAATGGTAGTATAATCGTTTTGTTGAAGATAATCAAGCTGGGCGTCAAATTCTTCCGGCGGCACGTTGTAGACTTCAGATTCCGGCGGCGGATTGTCCGTGACCATATGATATTCCAAAATCGGAAAACCTTCCGGCGAAGGCAACGCCAAAAGTATTGAAATAAAAATTGCAACCAATAAAAAAAATGCGCCTATTAAACGCAAAAACATCACCTCGTTGTTAGCTTAGAGCTTTGAGCTTACAGCTACTCCTCACTCTTCCCTCTTCCCTCTTCCCTCTTTACTCCTCACTCTTCACTAAACTCAATATCAAATCTGAAATTTCTGCCGCCGCATTCGGCTTGCCGAGTGATAAACTTGCCGCCGCCATTTCTTTCAACTTGTCAGGCGCGTTTAAAAGTTCATCAAGTTGCGCGGACAAAATTTCCGACGTTAAATCCTTGTTCAAAATCATTTTCGCCGCACCGACTTTCACTAATTCCTGCGCGTTAAATTCTTGGTGATTTTCAGCCGCGTAAGGGTATGGAATTAAAATTGCCGGTACGCCGCGCGCAGTAAGTTCAGCCAATCCCGTAGCTCCCGCGCGGAAAATTGCAAGGTCAGCCATTGCCATTGCTTGCGGCATATTGTAAAGGTACGGCACAACTTTTATATGTTGAACCTCGTCAAGATTCAAGCCGCCTGCCGTCAACTTCTCCACGACTGATTGATATTCGCCCTTGCCCGTGACGTGAAGAAACTGCGCGTTGGAATTTTTCGCCGCCTTTAAAAGCACGTCAATCATTGCAAGGTTAATGCTCCGTGCGCCGCGACTGCCGCCGGAAATTAAGACTACCGGTTTATCTGCCGTGAAGTTAAACTCCTTGAGACCGTCTTCACGTTTCGCCGTCAAAACTTCTGCGCGAATGGGATTGCCGGTGTAAACGGTTTTTGCGGCGGGAAATTTTTTCATTGCAAGTTTTGAACCTGCGGCAATTTTCGTGACGAACTTCGACAAGATTGTATTTGTAATTCACGCAACGGCGTTTTGCTCTTGAATCAGCGTAGGAAATTTTTTCAAACTTGCGGCAAGTAAAATTGAACCGCAGACATAGCCGCCTGTACCTACAACAACGTCCGGCTTAAAATCGTCGATAATGTTCCCTGCGCGTTTAATGCCTAAAATCGCGTCCGCCGCACGTTTAAAATTTTCAAGCGTGAAGTGACGCTCAAAGCCGCCTTCCAACTTCATGGCGGTGAAGTTTATTCCGGTCTTGGGAACAATATCGGATTCCATACCTTTTTCCGTGCCGACGTATAAAAATTCAGTGTCAGGCAACTTTTTTTTAATCGTGTCAATCAAAGTCAGCGCGGGGTAAATGTGACCGCCGGTACCGCCGCCGGAAAAAATTATTCGCATAAATTTACAATCACCTTTTTTAGTGAAGAGTTAAGAGTTAAGAGTTAGGAGTTAAGAGTAGTATTCCTCCCTCCTCCCTCTTCCCTCTTCACTCTTCACTCTTCACTCACTTAAACAAATTTGAAAACTTACTGATGAGTTCTTCTTTGTGCGGCAAAATCTCAACGTAATTAATTTTAATGCCGTGAACAAACGCTTCCTCCGGTCTGGGTAAATTATATTTCTCCGGCATCTCAACATCTTTACGTACCGGCACCGTACCCGCATTGGCAACCTTTTGTTGAGCTTCCTGCGTTATAACGTAGTCGACAAACTTTTTCGCCGCGTCAACATGATCCGCACCTTTCAAAATCGCAATGGGACTGGGTACAACCAAATTTTCAGGCGGGTAAACCATTTTCAACGGCGCACCTTTATCAATCTTGCCGGCAGTTATGTAGTCAACGCCGAGACAAGCGCTTAAAGTGCCGTTCGCCGTATCGTCGATAACGCGACCGGAACCTTTGCTTTTCATGGCGCCGTTATCGTGCAGGCGAATGAAATAATCCCAGCCGAATTGTTTTTCCAAAAGTGCAACGCTCATGTACGCCGTGCCGGAAAGCGCGGGGTCTGCAATGCCGAATGCGTTTTTGTAGTCGGGATTGGTGACAATTTCTTCCCAGCTTTTAGGCGCTATGGAAATTTTATCGGTGTTTATGACAATGCCGAGTGTACCGAGACGCGCCGCAGTGAAAGAGCCGTCATAATCGTCGAAGGGATTTAAAATTTCGTCAAAACCTGCGGGCTGATATTTTTCAAGCATACCGTCATTGCGCATTTGGTAAAAGTCCGGCACTTCACTCGTCCAAATTATGTCCGCCATCATGTGACCGCTTTCCTTTTCGGCGTTAAGCTTAGCCATAATTTTTCCCGCGCCTGCCGATTGGTAGTCAACTTCAATGTCGGGATACTTCGCCTTGAAACCTTCGACAATGCCGCCGATAAGCGATTCTTTCATTGACGTGTAAATTACCAGCTTATTGCTTGCAACTTTGCCGTTATTCGGCTTTTCGTCGGAACCGCAACCGCTCAATGTCACGGCGCTTAAAATCAAAGTCAACGTCAGCAATAGTCCCGTCAATCTTTTAATCATAAAACTTCCCTCCCGCGATTATATGATTTAATTTTGGATTTTACAGAAAACCAATTTCTATGTCAAGTTTACGCTAAACCCGCGCTGTAACGGCAAAATTTTCTTGAAAATCGCATAACCTTAATATATAATTGTTTTCGATTTTTAGCAGAGGAGGAGTCTTTGTTGGACAAACAGCCAAATGAAAATCCGGAAATGTACGCGGACAAGAAAAGCAACTTTTTACCCGCGATAATTTTAGCTCCGGTAGTAATAGTTTTTCTTTGTTCATTGGCATATATGAGCGTTTTCGACGTGTTCAAGGACCCTCCGAAAGTTGAAATTCAAGCGCAAAATAAATTTGAAAAAACCCTGCGCGTCGTGACGGACATTGACTACGCGCCCTATTCCTACGTCGACGAAAACGGCAATTATCAAGGTCTCGATGTCGAAATGATGAATGAGCTTGCCAACCGCATGCGTATGAATTTGGATTTAAAATTGAAAGATTGGGTTATCGCCAACAAAATGTTTGAAGACGGCGAAGCAGATATCATTATGAACATGGAGTCGGACGTAATTGTAAACAACTCCAAATTTATCGCGTCACTGCCTACCACCGAAAAGCAGTACGTAGTTTACGGCAAGAGCAGTATTTCTACAGTCGCCGAACTTTACGGCAGGCGCGTCGCCTCTCTTCACAGAATGTCCGGTCTCGGTCTTGACGATGAAATTACCTACATTAATTCGTACCAAAGAATTTTTGAAGACTTGAAAAACGGCGAATACGAATTT
>JAFTEG010000266.1 GCA_017453765.1 Selenomonadaceae bacterium | reverse complement strand
TATTTTGAAATCAACGCAGAAAATTATTAGCTCGATGGATCGGTGGATCGATAGATCGTTGGAAAAAATACTATCGATCTAACTACTATCGATCTATCGATCTAACTACTATCGATCTAACCACTAACTTGACTTTAGATTTCAATCAGTTAAAATATTTTCTCCGAAAAGGAGATTTTTTATGTCTATAAATCATGATGAAATTTTGAAAAAAGTAAATCCGATTTACTTTAGCGCGAAAGGCTGTCTTGGTCTTTTGGCAGAAACAGGCGACGTCGACATTAAAAATTTTTATGGCGGCATTGACAAAGAGCGGCTTATTTCATTTGACATGTCTGACCCCGTTACCGAAAGTCGAGTAATTTCGCTGGAGGCGCGCTATCATATGTGGAACGCAATTGCGAAGGATACCGACTGCCAAACGATTGTCGATTTGCCCTGCGGTTACCTTCCGCACAGTCTGATAGCGGCGCGGCTGAATAAAAATTACTACGGCTTTGACCTGCCGATTGTAACTGAGGAAATTGCTCCCGTTGCCGCGAAATATTTAAGTGACGCCGAAAAAAATTTTGTGCAATATCACGGCATTGACGCGACAAATTATGAGTCGATGCGCAACGCCTTGAAAGATGTTCGCGGCAAAATCTGTATCATTACTGACGGCTTTTTGGGATATTTTAAATTCCACGATTTAAAAGCGGTTTGTGCAAATGTTCACCGTTTGCTAAGGGAATTTGGCGGCTGTTGGTATACTTCGGACTCTCAATTCACCGATTTAATGGCGCTAACATACGTCGTACTTACCGGCGGCGACAGAGATTATATTTGGAATTTAAATGACAGCGGACGCAACAAAATAGCGCATACCGATTCAAGTAACGGCGCACTTTTTATGGAGGGAACGCTTGAGGAACGGCGGCGCTTTTTGAAAGAGTGCGGCTTTAGCGTAAAAAGTTTTCGTTATCCCGAAAAATTAAACTTTATCCCTTCGCTGAAAGATAAGCCGGACTTAATGGAAAAGATGTTGGCGGCGTACCAAGAAATGGAAGAATGGCTGATTACGGCTGATGACACGGACGCTGAAAATTTTCAAGGTAATTTGGACGCCGAAAAACCTTTCGCGCAGGAATTTTCACTGACCGATAACGTCCTTTCAATACGTCTGCGCGGGCGTTTGGATACGATTACAGCGCCTAAATTGCTTGAAAAATACGAAGAGCAAAGCGGCTTTACCGAAATTCACGTAGACGCAACCGAACTCAGCTACATTTCTTACGCGGGATTGCACACGTTTGAAATTATGCAGGAGTCTTTGAAAGACGCTAACCTTTTTAAAATAAGCAATGCCAATGACGAAGTAAAAAAGATTTTGAAAGAAAACGGCTACAAGATAATGCGTAATGCGTAAGGCGCAATGCGTAATGGAATTAAAAAGGTAGAGGGCAGGCTACCGGCTATTAAGCAGGAAAAATAATTTGTTGGCAGAATTTTTACCGCAAAATTTTTTGAGAGGTATAACAAATTGGTAGAGATAAAAAATTTGACTCTGCAACTCGGTCAAAAAGAAATTTTCAAAGGCTTAAATCTCGACGTGAAGCGCGGCGAAAAGGTCGGCATTATCGGCAGTGAAGGCTCCGGCAAATCTTCATTGCTTGACATAATAGCGGGACGCCTGCCGCCAACTTCCGGCAGTGCGCGGGTTTTCGGCGAAGTGTTACTTGTCACCGGCAGTGCCTATTCCGATTTTTCCGAACTGCATATGGCTGAAATGTCCGCGATTGACAAATTGAAACGTGCTCTGCACGGCTTGAAAGATTCGGAAGTAATTTTACTTTTGGATGAGCCTACAAAAAATTTGGACGCAGGCGGCGTTGAATGGCTGATAGATTTTTTAAAGACGCGACAAGATTTAACCGCCATCATTGTCAGCAACGACAGATATTTTTTGTGGTCTTCGTGCAAGGAAATTATCCCGCTCGGTGAAAAGAAAGTCACGCCGATAAATTTACAGTGCGACGAAGATTTCACGGCGGTTGACCCTAAGGACTTGTCGACGCCGATTATTTTGGAAGTGGACGATTTATTAAAAGTTCGTGACGGCGAAACGATTTTTCAAAACGTAAGCTTTACCATAAGGCGCGGACAAAAAATCGCGTTGGTAGGACAAAACCAATTCGGACAGTCACGCCTTTTAAAGACGTTAAATTCATTTTGGCGCAATGAACATTCAGCCGAATCATTCAAAGGCACTATAAATTTCAGCGACGACGTGAAAATTGCGTATATGCCGCAGGTTTATTCAAGTACCGCCGCGCGGGCGGAGATTGACGCGTTGAAGAAAAGCGGCGCGAACTTTTTACTTTTGGACAACCCCACGACTTGCCTTGACCTGCCGCAGACTGAAGAGTTTGAACGCGCCTTGAAAGAGTTCGGCGGCACGATAATTTTTTCGTCCAAAGATCGCGTACTTGTTGAGACTGTTGCCAACAGAATCATTGACGTTACGCCGAACGGCACCGTTGACAGAATTTGTACGTACGAAGAATTTTTGGGCAATGAAACGGTACAACAACAGATTCGCGAAAAATATAATTTGTAGGGATTAGTGAAGAGGGACTAGGGGTTAGGGGTTAAAAATTTTAAAATACACCGCCTGACAAAGGGGAGTTCCACAATGCAACTTAAATGCTCTTTTACGCCGTACGAAGGCGACGAACCCTATATTTTTGTCAGCTACAAACATACCGACGCGCCGACAGTTTTTGAAATACTTGAAAAGCTCAATGACGCCGGTTTCAGAATTTGGTATGACGAAGGCTTAGAGTGGGGGCAAAAGTGGACGCAGGATTTAGAAAATCACATTGTAAACTGCGATGTGGTAATGGCGTTTATTTTGGCTGAGTATAACAAATCGCCGCATTGTAAGCGTGAAATTGACTGCGCGAAGTCGAATAAAAAAATTTTGTTCCCCATTCATTTGGAGTCATTAGAAGAAATCAATTTGTCCCCTGAACTGGAAGTTTTTAATTTCATTCAAGCCGCGAAATTTTATAAGTACAAAGAAAATCGCGAAAAATTTTTTGAAAGATTGATTGACGCAACGGCACTGCAAAAAAGTCAAGGCGAGGCAACGACAACATGGCTTTTGGATACCGCCTCTAAATATATAAAACAAAAAAAATTTGTAAAGGCTTTTGAATATCTTATTCGCCCATCACTCAAAGGAAATTTTATAGCGGCGGCGTTATTGAAAGATATGTTGAAAGATTCGGCGGCTCGTAGTTTTTTTGAAAGCAGAGGAGTGGATGTTAAAGCGATTATCAATCAACCTCAAAAATATAGAAGGGACAGCGACACGACTAAGACAAGTTCAACTGATTCAGCAAGATTTAAATCATTTGCAACAATACCATTATCGCCGGTCTTTAAAGAATTTGAAGACGTTTTCAAAAAAAGTTAATCGACAATTGGAGGGAATGTAAATGGCATTGAGAGGAATAAGAGGCGCAATAACCGTTGAAGAAAATTCGCAGAAGGCAATTTGGAACGCGGCGCAATTTCTCATAACAGAACTTTTGTCGGCAAACCAAATTCACCCTGACACGGTAGGCGCGGTAATTTTTTCCTGCACGAAAGATTTAACTGCTGCATTTCCCGCAGGCGGCGTACGTCAACTTCCAAATTTTCAACACCTGCCGCTTTTCGATACGCAGGAAATGGACGTTGAAGGTAGTATGCAGAAGTGCATAAGGGTTTTGGTTTTGGCGGACATTGATAAGAGTTTGCACGAACTTTGTCACGTTTACTTAGGCGACGCGAAAAAACTTCGCCCCGACTTGGATTAATGCGTAAGGCGTAATTCGCAATGCGTAATGAATTAAGAATTAGGGATGAAAATTCCTAATCCCTGTTCCCTAGTTCCTAGCCCCTAACCACTAGCTCCTAACAACCCCTTGCAACATTTTCTTTCAACAACTATAATGTTAATGTTCTAAAGGAATTAACAAATTTTGGAAGTGAGGAAAACTTTTATGGAACATTATTTCCAGCCGGAAATTGAGTGTGCGCCTGTTGAAAAACTGCGTGAAATTCAAAATAAATTACTCCCCGCGCAGGTTCAGCACGTTTGGGACAACGTCCCCTACTACCGCAAGAAAATGCAGGACAAAGGCGTTGAGCCCGGCGACGTTAAATCTGTCGACGATTTGTACAAGTTGCCTTTCTTGACAAAAGCTGACTTGAAAGAGGCGTACCCCTACGGTATGCTCGGCGTGCCGATTGATGAGTGCGTTCGTATTCACTCAACGTCCGGCACTACCGGCAAGCGCGTCGTTGCCTTTTATACGCAAAATGACATTGACATTTGGAATGAATGTTGCGCACGTGCGATAATGATGGCGGGCGGCACGAAAAAAGATGTTTGTCAAGTGTCCTACGGCTACGGCTTATTCACCGGCGGCGCGGGGCTTGACGGCGGTTCACATAAATTAGGCTGTATGACTGTTCCTACAAGCTCCGGCAACACCGAACGTCAGGTTATGTTCATTATGGATTTGCAGGCAACGATTCTTTGTTGCACTCCCAGCTACGCCGCGTACTTAGGCGAATCAATGAAGGAAATGGGTTACACGCCGGAAACAATTCCGCTTAAGATTGGAATTTTCGGTGCAGAGGCATGGTCGGAAGAAATGCGCCGCGATATTGAAAAAACGTTGGGCATTAAGGCTTATGATATTTACGGCTTGACAGAAATTTCCGGTCCCGGCGTTTCCTGCGAATGCTCCGAACAAAACGGCATGCATATTCAAGAGGATCACTTCTACCCTGAAATTATAAATCCCGAAACAGGCGACGTGTTACCTGAAGGTCAACTTGGCGAATTGGTCTTCACCTGCCTTGACAAAAAAGCCTTCCCCCTGCTCAGATATCGTACGCGCGATATTTGCAGCTTGACGCGTGAAAAATGTTCCTGCGGTCGCACGCTGATAAAGATGACGCGGCTTAAGGGTCGCACGGACGATATGTTAATCATTCGCGGCGTCAATGTATTTCCCAGCCAAATTGAAACGGTACTGCTTAAAAACGGTTACGCGGCGAATTATCAAATTATCGTTGACCGCGTGAACCATACCGATACTTTCGACATTAACGTTGAAATGACGCCGGATATGTTCACCGACAATGTCGGCGAAATTCAAGCACGCAAAAAAGTTTTGGAAGACGGTTTACGCTCAATGCTCGGCATTAAGGCGAAAATTTCTCTCGTCGCGCCGAAATCCATTACCCGCAGTGAAGGTAAAGCCGTTCGCGTTATTGACAGGCGTAAAATTTAATTTCAACAGGCAGTGAATTTTAAACAGGAAGGTGATAGCATGAGCGTCAATCAAGTTTCCGTGTTTTTGGAAAATAAACCCGGCACGCTGAATAAAATGACGGAAGTTTTGGCGAAACACAACGTCAACATTCGCGCCTTGTCGCTTGCCGATACAAAGGACTTCGGCATTGTACGAATGATTGTGAATGACGTTTTTGAGGCCACTAACGTTTTGAAAGAGGCGAACTTTGTCGCAACGTTTACGCCGGTTTTGGTTTACGGCATTACGGACGAGGCGGGCAGTTTGAATAAACTTTTGCAGAAATTTGCAGAAGCCGACGTCAACATTGAATATATGTACGCATTTGCGGGACAAAAAAACGCCTTTATGATTTTCCGCGTTAGCGATACGAAGACGGCGGAAAAACTTTTGGCGAGTAAAGGTTTGAAATCTTTGTCGCAGGACGAAATTGCGGATGTTTAGTAAATAGTAAATAGTTAATAGTTAATAGTTAATAGTGGTCAGTGGTCAGTGGAAAAATTTTTTCACTGATATTTTTTTGAGCTATTTTAAGTTTAACAGTTTAGCCGCATTGGAACCGAAGATTTTATTTTTATCGGCGTCACCAATCGGCAGGCGGTTGATAAAATCAATCGGCATACCCTGCGCCATCCAAGGGCTGTCCGTGCCGAATAAAATTTTTTCTGCGCCGAAAATTTCATAAAGCCGCATAAAACCTGCCGCGTCCAACATTTTCAATTCCTCTTCGCTGTAGTAATTGTCTTTCGCAGGAATTAAGCCGGTTGAAAAGGCGGTGTCGATAAAAATATTCAAGTCGGCAAGCTCCTCTGCAACTTCGTCCCAATTTTTCCAGCCGCCCATATGCGCCAAAATAAATTTAAATTCGCCAATCTCTTTTACAACGTGACGCGACATTTTCGGCGTGCAGTTAATCTTGCCGGGAAAACCTATGTCAAGTCCCGCGTGCGTGATAACGATTAAATCAAGTTCGGCGGCGCGGTAAATTATGCGCAGAAATTTTTTGTCGTCGAGATTCGTACCTTGATAGACGGGGTGAATTTTAATGCCTTTAAAGCCCAAATTTTTTACGCGGCTCAATTCTGCGCGAAAGTCTTCAAAGTCGGGGTGAATGCTTGCGAAAGAGATAATCCCCGCGTCCAAGTGCTTTTCATCGGCATTAAAATATTTTTTATCAGCGTCAAAATATTTTTCGTTAATCTGCGCGGCATTGTCGTTAATTTTTATAACCTGCTCCGGCTTTGTGGCGACGGGTAGGATTACGGAAATGTCGACGTGAAATTTTTTCATTGACTGTAAAAGTCCGTCCAACGTGCCGTCAGTGAAAGGCGTACTGTGGCTTATGCCGCTCAACTTTTCAAGAGTCGATGCGGATATTTTGTTTGGAAAAATATGCGTGTGAATGTCGATAATCATTTGGCACCTCAATTTATGTTGTTGCTAAATTAAAAAATCGAAAATCCAAAAAAATCTTAGTTATTAATAAAAATTTTATGCTTGACGTCAAAAGGTAATGGGTAGTAAAATCATTTTAAGTAAAATTTTATAGCTAATGTATGGGGGAATTTTTATGGCTCTTGATTCTCAAAATTGGAAACGCGAATACTTGAAAAGCCGCGCTGAAGTCAAAACCTTAAAATCGGAGCTTCGCAAACTTCGTGAAAATGCTAATGCCGACGTCAATCTTTCCACCATTTACGCCGAAATTGCCGCACTTCGTGAAAATGTTGATTTGCTCAATGACCTTGTAAGAAAAATCCTTCCCTATGACAAATATAATATGGAAGACGATCCCGTTTTTGAAAAAGTTCGTGAAGTTTTGGCAAAACATTTGAACCTTGATAAAGATGAAATTGGAATTCAATCCGACATTAATA
>JAFTEG010000033.1 GCA_017453765.1 Selenomonadaceae bacterium | reverse complement strand
TTAACCATTGCCCTTAGAGCTACAAGTTAGGATTTACGCTCGTAGGTAACTATATATTCGCAAGTAACGTAGTCAGTTAAGACTTAGGCTAGTCAAACAGGGCTTTTACAAGCCCCCGCCTTTAGGCGTGGGGTTTTTGACTGCTTTTAATTTTAAATTTGTAAATTACACTATTTTTAATCTTAACATAGCGCAATTAATTTATCAATTAAGCCGGTTGAAGTTTTATGTCTGAAGTTTTGCGGCTGAAGTTTTGTGATATAATGTGAAAAAAATTTATAGTGGTGATAAAAATTTTACTCAACGATTTTGATTACAATCTGCCGGAAGAATTGATAGCACAGACGCCGATTGAACCGCGCAATGCGTCACGGCTTATGATTTTAAATCCTGCGACTAAAGAAATTTTGCACGAAAGATTTTATAACTTGAAAAATTTCGTGACTGCAGGCGATACGCTGATTTTCAATGACACGCGCGTAATACCTGCGCGGCTTATCGGTCATAAAACTACCGGCGCCCGCGTCGAAGTTTTTTTGTTGCGGCAAATTGATTCTGCGACGTGGGAAACGCTTGTCAAGCCCGGTCGAAAAGTCACGGAAGGCACGGAAATTATTTTCAGCGACGAATTAACCTGCACCGTCACCGCGCGTACGGATTTCGGCGGACGCATTGTTCAATTTAAATTCAACGGCATTTTTGAAGAGATTTTAGACAGGCTCGGTGAAACGCCCCTGCCGCCGTACATTCACGAAAAAATTTCTGACATTGAACGCTACCAAACTGTTTACAATCGTGAACGCGGTTCAGCCGCCGCGCCTACTGCCGGTCTTCACTTCACCGCCGCGCAGATGGACGAACTGAAAAATTTAGGCGTCAACTTAGGCTTTGTAACCTTGCACGTCGGGCTGGGAACATTTCGCCCCGTGCAGGTTGAAAATATCGAAAGTCACCAAATGCACGAAGAATTTTTCACCGTGCCGCAGGTGACAGCTGACTTGATTCACGAGACAAAACTGCGCGGCAAAAAAATTATCGCGGTCGGTACAACGTCGGTAAGGACGCTGGAAAGTGCCGCGATTGATACAACTTCGGTTAAAGTCGGAAGTGACTCGACGAAGATTTTTATTTACCCGGGTTACAAGTTTAAAATCGTCGACGCGCTGATAACAAATTTTCACCTGCCTAAATCCACGCTGATAATGTTGGTCAGCGCCTTTGCGGGACGTGAATTTATTCTTGACGCCTACAAAACGGCGGTTAATGAGCGATACAGATTTTTTTCTTTCGGCGACGCGATGTTTATTTTAGGG
Organism: Selenomonadaceae bacterium; assembly: GCA_017453765.1. Lineage (GTDB taxonomy): Bacteria > Bacillota > Negativicutes > Selenomonadales > Selenomonadaceae > Quinella. The sequence goes on along the minus strand of JAFTEG010000033.1, from coordinate 2,521 downwards.
GTTAGTGTCTAGGGATTAGACAAGCCAATAAACTCCGCGCAGATTCTCATACGGTTTTTATTTTGAAAGCTAAGAGTGTCGGCAATGAAAACGTCTGAATTTCGTGCAATAACGGCGGAGAAGGATTCGGGATTGTCTTTGCCCATTAATTTGCCTTAGCTTTCATACATCAATACCCAGCTTTTCCAATTCGTCGCGACGCTTTCTGTGTTCTTCATAAGCTTCTTTAAAATCTGCCGGTGCAGTTTCTTTTACTCCTATAATAGAACCAAATTCATCAAAGAGACAATACTTTCTGATTTCCTCAATAGGATATTGCCAAAATTTAGATTCGCCATAAGCCAACATTAAATTCACCCCCATCAATTTTCCTTCGCAATGCTGATACGCGGATCAAGTATGCCGTACAAAATGTCCAGCACCAACATAACAACAATGTACATTGCCGAATATAAAATGCCAAGCGCCAAAACGTAGTTGTAGTCAATGCCTTCACCTGCAATGGCGTCAACCATAAGCTTGCCGATACCGTTAATGCCGTAAATTTTTTCAAGCACCATTGCGCCGGTTAAAAGTCCCACGACAAGCGGAGCGATAACCGTCACGACCGGTATCATTGCATTTCGCAGGACGTGTTTTCGCAGAAGTTCAAAGCCGTAAAGTCCCTTTGACTCTGCAAGCTTTACATAGTCACTGTTCATGACTTCAACCATTTCATTTCGCGTAAATCTTGCGACGGTTGAAATTGCAAACATACTCAGTGACAGCGCCGGCATTATCGACGAAAATAAAAATTGCGACGGGTCAAAGAAGTACGGGAAGAACGGTATTTTAAACGAGAAAAAATACTGCAGGAAAATCATAAACACGTAAGACGGTACGCAGACGCCGAGAATTGAAATTATCGTACAAAAGCCGTCAAGAAATTTTCCGCGATTCAGCGCCGCCGTTATGCCGAGTAAAAGTCCCGCGAAGGTGCCGAATAGAATTGAAAGTCCGCCGATTTTCGCAGAATTTTCAAGGCAGATTAAAAGTATCGGCTTAATCGGGGCGCCGTTGTAAAGCGAAGTGCCGTAGCCGAAACTGCCGTGCAGTAGCATTGACATATAGTTGGCGAACTGAATTAAAATCGGTTCATCGAGTCCCAACTCTGCGCGTTTGTGCAAAATCATTTCAGCCGTCATTTTTTCCGTAGGGAAGGGGTTGCCCGGCATTATGCGAATCAGCACGAACAGCACGAAGGTTATCACCAAAAGCGTCACCAATGCCAGCAAAATTCTTTTTACAATATATTTTGTCATAACACCAAACCTTTATTAGGGAAGAGGGAATAGGGAAGAGGGATTAGTTACTATCGATCTATCGATCCAGCAACTATCGATCTATTTAAAACCGCGTGCTTGTAAATTCGCATTACGCCGGCGGGGTGAAACTCAATGCCGCTGACATCGTCCGAAATTAAAAGTGTCTCCGCGCCGGTGTACAAAGGCGCTATAACCGCCTCCTGTAACATAATTTTTTCGGCGTCGTGAAGTGCCTGCCAACGCGCAGAATAATTCGCGGCAAGAGCGCCTGTCGTGCATTCGGCAATTAACCTGTCATATTCGGCGTTGCTCCAATGTTCGGCAACTTCGCAGTTTTCAGTAGTCCATAACATTAAAAAGCCCATCGGGTCATTGTAATCGGCAATCCAATTTACTACGGCGATATCGTAATCGTCACTAAAAGTTTTACTCAAATACTCCGCCTTTGTCACGGGTTGAAGTGTTATCGTGACGCCTTGCAAATTTTTTTCAACCTGCGATTTAATAGCCTGCACAACTTTTACCGTCATGTCGCCGGAATCATTTGAGTAGGTTAAAAGCAAGTCAATGTTATCTTTGCCGAGTTCAGATTTTGCGGCGGCAAGATATTCTTTCGCCTTGTCGGGATTAAAGCCGATTAAGTTTTTATAAGCGTCTTGATCTTCGGAAAAGAATTTACCCGTTTCGGCGTTGGGCGCAAATTCGCGCGGAACTACGCTGTACGTCGCCTGTGCGCCGTTCATCACGTAATTTTTCACAAGCGATTCACGGTCAACCGAATTTGAAATTGCACGCCGAAGGTTAGCATTTGTCAACGCGCCGGCATGGTGGTTTTTAGGGTCTTCATTGAAAGAAATGTACGTAAGAGAGCCGCGCGGATTTATTTCTAAATTTTTGGAAAGGTTCTCATCATTTCGCACGTATTCAACCTGGTTGCCGTCAATGTTCACCATGTCAAGAGAATTATTTCTGAAAGCGGTTAAGGCGTTATCGGACGAGCCTACAACTTGGTAGTGGAGTTCCTCAAGCGTGACGTTATCGGCGTCCCAGTACGAAGGATTTTTTTTCATCTGAATGTTGGGCGAGCCGGGCAGGTACGAAGTCATTACAAAGGCGCCGTTGTAAAGGTAAGTGTCCGGCGTCATGCCGTACGTATCCTTTTCAAGCGAATTATAAAATTTTTCGTTAATAGGAAAGAAACTTGGAAACGCCATCAG
>JAFTEG010000265.1 GCA_017453765.1 Selenomonadaceae bacterium | reverse complement strand
TATCAGCACGGGAAATTCATCAATGTGGCAATTTTCGCCCAAAACTTTTGAGCCTTCCGCGATAAGATATTGGCGGAAAGTTTTTCCCGCGTAAGTGCCGTTTAGTATGGTTGAGGCGCCGTCTTTGTGCGCGGACAGCATCCACGTTTCGGCTAAAATTTCGCCGTCGTAATTTATGCTGTAGTCTTCAATTAAACGCCGTCAGCCCCATAAATAATTTTTGCAGGCAGGCGACAATTTTAAAATATTTATTTAAATCACTTCCATTTTAGTAAGGAGTAAGGAGTGAGGAGTGAAGAGTGAGGAGTTTTTAATTCTACATCCTTAATCCTTAATCCTTCTAATTCCTTTCCTTGTCGTTGGAATCGCCGGGTGACGGTACGTCGTCATAAGCAGGCGCAGGTTCATACACCGGCTCGGACGAAGGTGCGGGATCATAATTCGGCTCATAACTTGGCGCAGGTTCACTCGGCGTGTCACGATAACCCGGATTGTACGCATTTTCATCGCCCCAATTATGACCGCCGCCGTTATTGGAATTATCATAACTCGGCGAATAATTATAATTATCGTTGTACGAAGGCTCCGAATAATTGTCATCACGTCTCGGCGAAGAGTAATCTTCTTCGTAGTAACCGCCGTCACCTTGATTCGAGTAACCGCCGCCGCTTGTATCGTCATAAGAATTTGTTGCAGGGGGTTCACCGTGATATTCAGGTGTCAACCTTTCAAAATCATGCGCAGGCGTATTAAGCAATGCATTTTGCATGAACATGCTCCAAATAAGCGCGGGAATGCCGCCGCCCATAATTCCGGCAAGCGGCGTGTTGTCGTCATTGCCGACCCAAACACCTGCAACTAAATCCGGCGTGTAACCTACAAACCACGCGTCGTGATAATCTGAAGTCGTACCGGTTTTACCTGCGGCGGGACGTCCAATCTGCGCGGATCTGCCTGTACCGCGTTTAATAACGTCTTCAAGCATACTCGTCAAGGCAGAGGCACTTTCAGGCGTAACCACCTGCTTGCCTTCCAATGCCGCCTCTTCCAAAATATTACCGTTTCGGTCAAGCACTTTCGTAATTACAACGTGCGGAATGTAGACGCCGCCGTTTGCAAAGGTGCAGTAAGCGTTTGTCAACTCCAAAGGCGTAACGCCGCGCGTCAAGCCGCCCAACGCAGTGGAGTAGTTGTTGTCGTTTACCGGACCGTCCAGCACGAAAGTGGAAATGCCCATTTCGTAAGCGTAATTAATCGCTTGATACATACCCAGCGCCGCCGCAATTTTAACCGTCGGCACGTTCATTGAAAAAGTTGCAACGGTACGCATGGTGACGGGACCGGAAAATCTTCCGCTGTCATTTTGCGGCGACCAACCGTCAATCGTTATGGGGCTGTCTTCAATCACGGTATCCGGCGTAAAATTATTTTCAAGCGCCGCGATAAATACAAAGGGCTTAAAGGCTGAACCTGGTTGACGCTCCGCCATTGATGCGCGGTTGAATTGGTCTGTACCGCGACCGCCTACCATTGCCTTAACGTAGCCTGTCTTGGGGTCAATCGCGACAATCGCGCCTTGTGGCTGAATAACGCCGTTAGCGTCCGTGTAGTCAGACGGCAGGTAAGTTAAAAGCGCTTGCTCCGCCATGCGCTGTACGTCTAAATCAATCGTCGTGTAAATTTTCAAGCCTTCTTTGTAAAGCGCGTCGGCTCCGTACTTTTCAACCATGACATTGGTCACGTAATTTATAAAGTACATTGCGTCCTTTTGCTCTTCGGGACGATTGGGCTGGGCGAAGACCAACTCGAAATCTTTCGCCTCACGCGCTTCACTCGGCGTTATGTAGCGGTACTTAACCATTTGATCCAGTACCAAATTTCGCCGCGTAATTGCCGCCTGCAGATTGTTAAACGGCGAATAATAGTTTGGACTTTTCGGAATGCCGGCTAACAGTGCGCATTCCGACAAATTTAAATCCTCAACATTTTTGTCGAAATAAATTTTTGACGCCGCCTGTACGCCGTATGCACCTTGACCGAAATAAATTTGGTTCATGTACATTTCCAAAATCTCTTGCTTAGTATACTGCTTTTCAATCTGCATTGCCAAAAAAATTTCTTGAATCTTGCGTTTGAAAGTTCGCTCCTGCGTCAAGTAAGCATTTTTCGCCAGCTGTTGAGTGATTGTCGAGCCGCCTTCGGCAATTTCCTGTTTCATAAGGTTAGCATAGAAGGCGCGCAGTAAACCTTTCGGATCAATGCCTTTGTGTTCATAAAAGCGATTGTCCTCAACGGCAATGAAGGCGTGTTGCAGGTTAATCGGAACTTGTTCAATTTTTACCGGCATACGATTTTCTACGGCGTGAATGTTTGCAATTTCATTTCCCGCAGAATCATATATTTGCGATGACGCCGGCGGCAAAATATCTTCTGAAATGTCGGGTTTGGCGTTTATGTTAGCCGTAACAAATCCTATTGCAACGCCTACGGCAGTGACAATTAGAAATAATATAAGTCCAAAAAGAATTTTGAAAAATAACGTCAATTTATTTCGTGCGGCAACTCGTTTTTGGCGCTCTGCAGAAGCGTCATTTTCGTGCTCAGACATAAAAATTTCCCTCCCGCGCAGATTTTACCACAAATCCCCTCTGCACGTCGACAACTTTTTTATAATTAAGAATTAAGGATTAAGAATT
>JAFTEG010000264.1 GCA_017453765.1 Selenomonadaceae bacterium | reverse complement strand
CGGCGTCAACGGGATTTTTAACCTGCGTAAACTGCATGGAGCCGGCGGAAGTCTCGACGTTGCAAAAATCTGCGCGGCTGAAATTCGTGTCACAATAGGCGCAGTTCAAATTGCAATCCGCCGTACGAATGAAAACCTGCCTACAGCCTACGTACTTGCCTTCGCCCTGCGCGGAAGAAAAAATCTCAATCAAATTCGCCGTCATATTTTTATTATAACACCTGCCTTGTCAAGCAACATCGCCGTAAAAGTCCACAACGCCGCCCATATTAACACGAATATCAGCACGTTTAATTCCACGCTTGTGAAGGCTTGAAATACCGTTCGCGACAGCCAAAACATTTCCGTCCATATGCCGTTCACTGCCAAAAAAATTACCGTGATATTTGACGCCATAAACATCAGCAGAGGGTTTTTTCCAAGCGCGGCAAGCGGTTGAAAAATTATTTTGGCACGCGGCTTGAAGTCAAAGAGTTGCATTAACACCGCCGTTAAAAGCATTGCGCCGCCTGCGTTGAAAAGCACGAAAGGCGCCGTCCAAATTTTTTTTGCAACTATGTCAAACAAGCTCCACACTTCGCCGCAAATTAAAAATACCGCGCCGAAAAGCCCCATAAAATAAATTTTGTCGCGCAGAAATGAATTGGCGATTAAAATTCGTCCCGCCAAAAAGCCGAATAACATTGACGCCGTTGACGCGATTGTACCGTACAAACCCTCCGGATCTCCCGTCGGCGTGTAAATGTGATTCGCGCCGGGTAAAAATAAATCTATCGCCGTGCTGATGTTGTTCACCTCGTCGAAGGGATTTTCCGCCGCGTAGACGTGAAAGCCCAGTGACGACGCAATTAACAGCACGAACGCCGCGCAGAAAATTTCTTTGTCGGTTTGTACGAATTGCGTAATTGCTATGCCGAAAAAGTACGTCAACGCCAGCCTTTGCAAAATGCCGAATACGCGCAGATGTTCAACCGCGCTTGAGTAAAATTGTTCGGCGGTAAAATCAGCCATACAAATGTACGCGAAAATGTAGCCGACTTCATTCAGAATCAGTCCCAACAAAAAAAGCGTTATCGTGCGGCTAATAACTTTTTTCAGTGAAACGCCGCGACGTGAAACAGAAATTGCGGCGGACATTCCCATTGCAAAGACGAAGGCGGGGAAGGCTAAATCCGCTATGGTCAGCCCTTCCCACTGCGCGTGTTGCAAAATTTCATAGATATCGGCAGGCGGCGCGTCGACTACAATCATGATAAAAATTGCCACGCCGCGCAGTACGTCAACTTCAAAAAATCTTTCGCCGCTTTTTAAATTCAAATTATTAACCTTTCTTTAGTTAGGAGTGAGGAGTGAAGAGTGAGGAGTACTCTTAACTCTTAACTCTTAACTCTTAACTTTATCTCAACTTCAAACATACGGTTCCAAATGCAATTCACGGTAAAATCTTTCATAAACTCATTGCGCGGAAAATTCTTGTCAACAAATTTTTTCATAAGCCGCGCGATTCGCTCTTCAATCATAGCCTTGTTGCCGTCCAAATGCCCGTACGTCCATGCGCCGTCAGGAAAAGTTTTGTAAATCCAATCGCCGACTTCCGTGCGAACATTGGCTTGGTAAGCCCAATCGTCAAGATAACGTACCGCCAAAATTTTATCCTTCGCCTCGTCGGACATATACTTTGTTAAAATGCCGGTACTCAGCGCAAAGCCGATTGAATTTGTCGCCGTATTCCAGCCGGCGTAGGATTTCAATTTAAAAAGCAGTCTGCGCCTTTTCAAAAGGCTCATCATCGGATTATCGGCGCCGTTGCCGAATGTGATATCAGCCACGCCGACGGGATAGCCCTGCTTAACATAGCGTTCAACCATATCGACAAAGTATCTCGTACCGTCACGCGGCGCGTAGGGATTAAAATCTGTGTCGCGCGTAAAAGGCGAAGAGTTATGGCTGTGATAAGTTTCGCCTATCGGGTCAGTGTTGACTAAAAAAATTAAATCGGCTTTATTGGGATTCGTGACAATTTCGCCGTTCATAATTTTAAGTTCGTCTTCAACCGATTCGCTTACAACTTCGTCCGAATACGCGGGAAAAGCCCGTGCACCTACGCCTTTATTGTAGCGTACAAAAACTTTCGGCGTGTCGCCGCGCAGGTCATTCACGGCGCGTGTTAAAAGCACCAAACCAAATTCGTCAATGCCGGAAAGAATTTGAAATTTTTCTTTTGACAGATTTTTTTGCTGCGCGTAGGAATTTAATTCGCGTTGTTCCCTTCGTGTTTGGCTAAGCTCATGGTGATCGTCAAGCCCGACGATTAAGTAGCTTATAACGCCGTCCGCCGTCAAGTCGACAAGGTTTTCCGTGATGAATAAATTTTTTCGCCTGCGTAAAATCCAATCGGTAAAGTATTCGTCCGGAATATTTTTCTGCCAATACTCCAACTCTTCACTTTCGCTGTCAGTAAGTCCGACGGTTTCTTTTTTGTCAGAAAGTGCGCCGTACTTATAAAGCGCCTCGCCGTACTGCGCGTAATATTCCGGTTCCTCGATTGAGCCGGGCGTACCTTGATAAGGCGCACGCATAACCGAAGACAGCAGGTAAATTTTCAAGTTGGGATTTTTTTTGTGCAACGTCTCAAATTTATTTAGACGCGCGTTTAAAACTTCGACGGGAAATTCGTGACTGCGTGAGGGAATTAATCCGCCGTAAAGCACCGCGTCGGCAGAAATTACAGCCGCGTCCGCAGAAGTCGCATTTTTTTCAAGCCAGTCCCAAAGTTCATTAATGGAGCCGTCTTCTAAATTTCGGTTTACAAATTCAACCGGCGGCACGATCATTTCAAAACCTGCCGCTTCAAGTACTTGTACCGGT